>CAMBFY010000117.1 GCA_945865415.1 Sphingobacterium thalpophilum | reverse complement strand
GATGATTTTCTTTTGTAATAGAAATCAAGGTCTTGACATAACTTCAGTCCAAATGATAAAAACTACCGTGTAAAATAAACCTTACCGGAAAAGGTAGCATGCGGCTATTGGTAATTTGAATCAGAACGCGATTTTTTGCCGGAACTACTCCGTAGTAAAAGGGCTGAACCTGCCAATAACACACAGGCATTGTTTTTCAAAAACAAATTAATTGGTTTAAGATAATATCTGAATAATTATCAGCCTATCTGTTAAATTCTATAATTTAAAAACTGGTTAAATTAAATTCTCAATTAAGGCATTGCTTTAGGAAAAAATATTGCGGATCAATTAGTTCACAAAGCTTCCATCGCCCCTTCTAATCAGAGGTCTGTTATTATTTCCTACTGCTCCGGTCCATTTTTGTAAATTCAAACTCAAGTTCAGCATGACATAACGGCTGTTTGGGTTGGTTAAAGTTTCTGTAAATCCTAAATCATTTTGTGTTCTGTTGATGAAGTTGTTTTGGTTCAGCAAATCATAGGCTCTTAATTGTAAAGATCCTTTATTTTTAAACACCCGCATTTGCAGCATCGTGTTAATAATGAAGGGGTTGTTCGTTATATTGTTGCCAATACCACTCACATAATTTTTGCTGACTGCATACCCGAATTGGTATTTCTTGGCAAAATAAATGTTCCCATCTAAACTCAGCGCCCAAATTTTTTGAACAATATCATTAGAACGAGCTAAAGAAAAATCTATTTTATTAAGATCGTATGAAACGTACGGATTTATATCAAACCAGGGTTTAGGAGTCATTCGTGGACCAAAACTTTGCTTAAAACCCCAGGTTTTTGAGCTGTTCATTTGGTTATTACTCATCGAAACACGGTTTGAGTTGATAATATTCCCAAAAAAATTAAGGTTATACCTTCTATCGCTCAGCTGCTTAGAAATGGAATAGTCGCCAATAGTGCTGTTGTTTCCATTTAAGTTTACGTATCGTGTTTCATTTCTAAATACACCAAAAGCACCTGGATCTCTAATCTCAACAACATTATTTACTACCTGGTTTTCTGTAAACGAGGAGATAAGTCTTAATTCATAGTTAATTCTTGAATTAGCAATGTAATTGCTGTACTGAGCATTTATACTATGTGCAAATGCAACATTCAAATCAGGGTTACCCACAATGACATTTTGGGGATTTGAAACGTCTTTTACAGGTTGAATTTGGGTAAACAATGGCTCAATAGCCCTACCGTTATAGTTCAGTGAAGCTCTGTGCGTACTCGAAAGTCTCAATTGAACACGAGCAATGGGTATAAGTCTAAAATTTTGTTTATCAATTCTAGAGGCAACACTGGTACTGCTTCCTACCAAAGAAGTATTAATACCAGTTACACCCAAAGAGAAATTAAACAAGCTGCTATTACTACCATATCTGTAATTAATAGAGTTACGGTATTGCGTAAAGGAATAGTTGAACACATTACTAAAGGTATCCAAAAGGGCTAAATTTCCATTAGCCTTAATATCACTGGTTGTGCGACTATTATTATAGTCTCTGTTTTCTACATTCGTGTTAAATTCCAATCGAGATAATTTCCCCAAAGGTTCTGTGTATGTTAAACTACCACGAACACTGTTCTGAAGGTTATTGACATCAATAAGTCGATTAAGAATAGAATCACCTAGAAATAATTGATTACTATTTCTGTAATTGAAAAGATTTAATTGCTCATCCGAATTGTTATTTTCTTGCTGCCTAATGGTAGCTTCGGCAGAGAAAGTTCTTGAAGGAGTTTCAAAAATATGTTGGTAAGCCAACGTTCCGCCAATGTTTGGTCGGGTACTGATATTGTTATTGCTATTAATTTGATCCTGATTGATCAAGCCTTTTTGAAAGTTTGTAGACCTGTTAAATCCTGTTGAATTGACAAAATTCAGGTTTGGGGAAAACTGAATATAATTGGCACTATCAATCGCATATTCTATTTCAAAACCTATGGTATGTGTTTTATTATTGGATTCAAAATTAGCATCCCGGTCAGAATCAGTTATCCCCAAAGTACTGATTGTTTGAGATCTACTTATGGTTTGGGTAGTATTATCAGTATAATTAAAATTATAATTAGCCAAAAAATCTATCTTTTTACCAAATTTGTCCCGATAAGTAAATGCAGGTGCAGTTCTTAAGTTAGTACCGCCTGTTGCACTTCCGCCACCGCCACCAAAACCTACACCACTTCTTCCACCTCGGTTGGATGCTCCACCCAATCTGCCAATACTCGCATTTTGACCTGCAATTCCGTTAGGCGTTTTGAGTAAAGTTGCATTAACAGTAATGGTCTGATTCTTATTAATACGGGTTAAGTTAGCACTACCTTCATATTGATCGAGGGTTCCAAGACCCGAGTTTAACCTTGCCATATTGCCAACAGATTTATCTTGCCTTGTAGTAATATTCAACACCTTGGTTGGATCACCATCTTTAACTCCGGTTCTCGCAGCAGTATTTCCATAATCATCTACCATTTGAACTTTATCTACAATTTCTGCAGGTAAATTCTGGACTGCTGTAGCTACATCGCCTCCATAAATATCTTTACCATTTAAACGTGCTCTTGCCACAGTTGTTCCATTTACAGTGACCGAACCATCATTACCCACTTGAACACCTTCCATTTTTTGCAATAACTCATCAACAGTAGCACCTTTCCTTACCACATAATCACTGGCCCGATACTCTACAGTATCTGTTTTATACACAATAGATGGCGTACCATTAATAATAACCTCGCTCAATACTTTCTCATCATTTTTTAAGATGATGGGGTCTAAAGTAATTCGGGCTGTAGCATCATTGTATTTACCAGAAATAACCTTTCTGACATGGCCCAAAGAATTTACCTGAACTTTAAAAACCCAGGATTTTACATTTTTAAAAATAAAAATCCCATCCTCATTGGTTGAAGTTTTTAGTGTATCTGCAGTAGAAGTTAATGTTACAGTTGCACCAATCACGGCTTGATCCAGCGAATCTTTAACCACACCAGATACTTGTCTCAGCGGAATGGGCTGGGGCGTTGTCGCCGGTGGTCTCGGTGTGGATTGCGCAAAAAGCTGAGCAATGGTAAGGCTAAAAATCAATGTAAACAGAGCAATTTTAGCATTTTTTTTGCCTAACAGATACGCCGGCATGGCCCTTTTATTCATAAAATGTTGAGACTGAAATTCTATTTTTCTTTAGTTAAAACATATTTACCCCAGAAATCTGTGGGAGTGATTAAATCCTGGAAGTTAAAGCTACCCATTCCACCGCCGCCGCCGCCACCGCCTTCAACTCGTACCACAGTAACACTTTCACTGGCACCACCTCCGGTAGGAGCACCGGGAGGTCTGCCTCCGCCGGAAAAACCTCCAAAATTGATTTGCAAGCCATTAATCTTAATATTGTACGAGAACTCTTTAGGCTTATCCGCCGACATTTCTAATAATTCCAATGGGATGGAAACTTCATACATAAAAACTCCTTCATCACTGATAGAAGCAATCGTTTTAATACTGTATTCATTATAAATAGAAATTAAGCTATCCGGAATATCTTTAAACCCAAAAACTTTAATTTCTTTAGCGCCCGCTAATTGTGTTCTGGCTATGGCTCTTTGTAATGAATCTCTTTGAGTCGGACTCATATCCTGGAAGCGGCTAAAACCACCACCCGGTCCGCCTTGCATTCTTACTCCTGCCGTAGCACCAGCAGCGCCCGGTCCACCACCCGGCCTGCGTCTGGCAATTACCGGATAAATCACTTTAAACCCTTCCTTATCATTTTTCTTAGCTGATGGATTGACCGTTAAGGTAATGCCCCCTAACATAATTTTATTGTTATTGGTCACATCTTTTGATTGTATCGCTAAGTATAAGTTTTTCGAATCGTTAGCAAGGGTATACGTCAAGTTTGTGCTTTTGTTTGTTGCTTTAAAGTTATTTTCCCAGTCATTATGCTTTCCATCTACTTTCACAGCAGATACCCAAACGCTGCCTTCTTGAACATCGCTTAATTTTTGAGCTTGTGTTACCGTTAATAATGAAACCACAAAACAAAAAGTGTTTAAAGCGATTTTTGTAAATTTTAAAATGTTTGCTCTCATTTTATTTGATTTTATTACTACTCAGTCTAAATTGATCTGAAACAAAACGATAACAGATCATTCATTTGTCTGAATAAATAAGTCGATAGTAGGTTAATAAATTATTGGATTATTTCTAATTCATTGGTTTCTTAGACAAATTTAACCAAAAATGGTTTAAAGGAAAGTTAAAGTTTGTTAAAAAGCCATTAATATTTCAGATTAATCAGCTTTTGGATAAAGCCCATCTATCTTAACAAGGAAAAAATGCTTATGAGGTAATTACAACCTTAATATTCCATTGTATGTTGAAAAGATTATTGAGGATAACTTACCAAGCGTGGAAGAAGCGCTAGCGGATTTTAAAAAGACCTGGGACGAGAGTCTTAAAGCAGAGGAAAAGTTTAAATCAATCTTGAAGAATTATATCTGATTGCATATAAATACAACTAAATAAACAATATTATACGCAAATACATATAATTAAATGATTTTTACAACTTTTGTATGTAAATACATATAATATGAACGAATTGTCAGATTTTTTAAAGGCCAGAAGAAAACAATTGGGTTTAACCCAGGAAGAATTTGCAGAAAAAGCTGGAGTAGCACTTACAGTAATAAGAAAGATTGAACAAGGCAAAGAAAACCTCAGTTTAGCCAAGGTTAATCAGGTACTACAAATGTTTGGCCATGTTTTAGGTCCGTATCCGAATTCAGTATTGCAAATCAAGATCACAAGGCAATCAAACAAAAAAATGGGAACGCATTAATAAATGATAAATTTAAAATTACCGCTGATAGCTTGATGTTGTTGCATTTCCTTCGGTATCGGTTAATATATAGGTAAACTTATTATTCGAGTCCCAACTGTATTTTACAGAGCCATTTTTACTTCCGATTTTATACGTAAGTAAATAACCATTGGTACCTACAGCAGTAAAATCTGTTATGGCTGCACCACTTAATGGACTAGTAGCTGGGCGCACTGGTTTGGTGAAAGCTTGAGGAATAACCTGATTTTCAGGGGCGGAAGTGGCTGGATCAAGTGTAACCTTTCCCTTTAAAGCCCCAATAACATACGGATAATCAGTTGTACCATGGTAGTGATAAATTCCATTTTTGCCTGTATGACCATGACTAGAATCAAGTTCAATCATAGTACTTCCATCAGGTTCTTTTACTCCATATACTGGAAATCCATCTAATGCAAATGCAATAGGTTTTAGTCCATTTACTGTTGATAAATGCAGTGGTGCCGTATGGTAATGATAATCATCTGCCTTGCCACAATGTCCACCCCAAGTGTCTAATTCTCCAATTTTATAGGAGTCTTCACCTCTATTATTTAATGCATTAAAAATGGGTATTCCATTTACGGCAACGGCCACTGCACCTTTCATTAAATTTGTCTTTGTACTTAGAGGAACAGATGCGTACACTGGTTGTAATGGGATAGCCCAACTATTAGTGCCATTATAAGGTTGTGTGATTGGAACTTGTTGTTGCCAATTTGTAATCCCAATCATCATTTTATGACTTGGTATTCCATTAGATGAAATATAAAAATAAGTGTTATCCCAATTTGTACTAATTGCAGGTTTAAATGCTGTAAATGCTGAATCAATAAATAAAGTATTTGTTTTAGGAATTACTATTTCAATTGGATTAACTGAAGGATTAGAAGTAGAAGTGGGAGTAGAAGTGGGAGATTTTTTACATGCAATAAAAACAGAAAACATGAATAAAAACCCTATCGACGCTAACCTCATGGTAGGATTTAAGGTATAATTCTGAAATACAGGCTTTTTAAGTGTTATTAATACAAGTATTGAAATCAATAGAATTGATAATAGAATATATTTGTTTAGATCAGAAGCATAATAATGATTATTGTCAATTGCAATAGTATTAACAGCCGAAAATTTATTTATCCTAAAATTAGCTAATTTCTGATCTTGAATATTTAAATCTTCTATTGATACGGGTATTATTAGCCCTTCTTCCTGTTCAAGAAAAATTTTATTATCTCTTGCAAATGAAAAATTTCCTTTGACTACCTCGCCCGACTTAAGCCTCCAGGTATTTAAAACAATGTTATCTCCTTTGTGATAGTGACCACCCGTATGTGCAAATACTGTTGTATTCTGTAATAAAAGGTAAGCAAGTACTAAAAAAATCAGATTTTTCATAATTAAGGTTTGGTATAAGTGACACTCATTACGGCACTGTCAACAATTTTATTTTTCATCCCAGCTAATAGAATATCCATCGTAACCTGATTGTTAGGGACTGTAATTGTTGGGGGTCCATTTAAAGCATAAAGAGTTATAATATAGGTTTTCGCCCCCGGCCCTTGAGAACAAGGAGGCGTATAAGTAGTTTTTCCGTCCACAGTATTAATTCCAAATATCCCTATGGATTTTGAATTATCAGGTATAGAACTTGTGGTAGCGGGGATATTATACAAAACAAAATATACGTGTTTATCACCTGTTGGTGGTATAGTATGCATCGTAATAGCATAATTGGTAGTTGTGGAAGGAGCATCAAGCCATTGAAATCCAGGCGAAATCCCTAAACCGTCACACGTATATAATTTAGGATATAGTCCGTTATTAGAAAATCCATTCCCACTTAATTTCAATTGATTGGCTATAATGGGCGCATTGGTAATAAGGCTTGAATCAACAGATGAAACGTTTGATTTTTTACAACTCGAAAAAACGACAAAAAGAAACACTATAATAATACACTTTTTCAAAATTTACTTATGAGATTTAAGCAAAGATATTTTTAAATTATGAAGTCAAGATGAAGAAATGTTGATTAAGAGTTAAATTAAGTTTACCGAAATTAGATCAATGATTTTTAAGCATATTGAACCATATTCTTATGCGAAAAAAAACTTATCTCTTCTTAATATGTTGCACAAACTATGTGCAAACTAAACTCCTAAAAAGCGGAAATTCCACCGCTTTCTAAAAAGCCCATAAAACACAAAACCCCTCAGAAATTAATCTGAAGGGCTTTCTTTCGTGGGAGATACTGGGTTCGAACCTTGACCCTCCCGACTGTTAGTCGGGATGCTCTGAACCAGCATTAGTAACTCTTCCGTGATCCCCCAAAAAATCAAGGGTAATACCATTAAATAAAAAAATCCCGAAATTGCTTTCGGGATTCGTGGGAGATACTGGGTTCGAACCAGTGACCCCCTGCTTGTAAGGCAGGTGCTCTGAACCAGCTGAGCTAATCTCCCTGCTTGGGGAGTGCAAATATAGGATTAGCGAGGTGGATTGCAAAATTAATTTTCAAATTTGTTTAATTGCCGATAAATTTTACTTGAAATCCTAAACCCCTCAAAAAAAATTGCAGTTTACAATAATCAATCGTAATATTGCAATATAAAAGTATGGGATTAACAAAAGAAGCTATTATTAATAAGAAGCAGAAGAGGCTGGGCACGCTGCTCAAAGCATTAGCTCATAGGCAAGGGTCGCGATTCTTCAGCGGGAGGTGATTTCCAATACCTTTATTTGCGAAGGATCGTATTGATAAATTGGGTCTGTCACAAGCGACGATCTCCCAGCATCTTAAAGCATTAAAAAGGCAGATTTAATATACCTGGTAAACTAAAATAAAACTGATAAAAATATACAGATGAAGAACATCCTTGTACTCTGCACAGGTAATAGTTGCAGAAGTCAGATTGCAGAAGGTTACCTGAAACATTATGCAGGCAACAAGGCAAATATTTACAGCGCAGGAATTGAGACTCATGGTGTGAACCCAAGAGCCATTAAAGTAATGGCTGAAGATCATATCGATATCTCAAAACATACTTCCAACAATGTCAATGAATATCTCGACATCCCATTCGATTATGTGATCACTGTTTGCGATAATGCAAATGAAGCCTGTCCGTATTTTCCCGGAAATGTGCAACGCTTTCATTTTAATTTCCCGGATCCGGCGAAAGCCAAAGGAACTGAAGAAGAGATTATGGAAGAGTTCAGGAGAGTGAGGGAGATGATTAATTTGTATTCGGCGGAGTTTTTAAAGAAAACTTTAGTGTAATGGAGAAAATTTGATAATTAGCAAATGCTAAGGTTTGCAATAGCGAAGAATAAGCATACCCATGCGTTAGTAATTGTAATATCGAAACAGATTCAGAACATGAGATTAAATGGGTCTGTAAAATAAACTGTGTCATTGTCATTAAGCCCCTTGCCCTCCAAGGCAAAAGGGGCGATGCAAATCAATTCAAATCTAGCTTCATTCTTCCAGGAAACCAAATGGCTAATTTTTGAGCTGTCTGCCCCCAATTTGCTAAAGGC
>CAMBFY010000116.1 GCA_945865415.1 Sphingobacterium thalpophilum | reverse complement strand
ATATAAAGTCTCGCTGAGATATATTTGTATCCTAACATTCTCTTTTTTTAGAAAGCAAGTTCAGTGCATCTTCCGTCCCGCCAGTCCCGTATTCTGCCCTAGTTTTTGCCCATAAATTGCCTTTTAAGATAAAAAATTTGCCTGGGCATAAAGCTAGAGCTGCCATCCGGGTTTATTTGACAGGTGCTGTGGTTCTTTTGCCGGGCTGTCCGTCATAATGAAAAACAGCCTCGGGTAAAATAAACCTTGCCGTAGGAGGTAGCTTCCGGCTATTGGTAATTTGTGATAGAACGCGATTTCTTGCCGGAAATACTCCGGAGGAAAGAGCTGAACCCACCTTTACTACACAGGTTTTGATTTTAAAAAAACAAATTACTGTTAACCAGAGACTAATCTCATGTATTATCACCTTCTTATTTTTTTCTTTACATCGAAATCAGGTGATTCTACCCTTCTTTATTTTGAACGAAGGTAAGTTTAAGCACTAAATGGACTATCTAAATCTTTAAAAAGTGGCAGGACTTTATCTTTTTCTGATAGAATTATTTCTTCTGCGGATATTCCCCAATCAATATTTAGTTCAGGATCATTCCATATAACACCGATTTCTGAGTTTTTATCATACAGACCAGTTACCTTATAAGAAAAGATAGTATCATTTTCAAGAGTAACAAAGCCATGTAAAAATCCTGCGGGTACCCAAAACAACAATTGATTATCTTCAGATAATTCAACTGCAACATGTTGCCCATAAGTTTCTGAAAATTTGCGGATATCCACAGCAACATCGATAACCCTGCCTTTTATAACCCTTACCAGTTTGCCCTGAGCATGTTCACCGTATTGTGCATGAAGACCTCTTAAGGTTCCCTTTTGAGAAAGAGATTGATTATCTTGAACAAAACTTGCATTTATACCTGCTTCGTCAAAATTTCGCTTACTGTAGCTTTCAAAAAAATATCCTCTGTCATCTTTCCAGATTTTTGGTTCTATTATCAGTAAGTCTTTGATTTTTGTTTTAATAAAGTTCATTCAGTCTTAATAAATTCCATTAATGTACTAAAAACTACAAATTTATTCAGGTATTCTGCCGGAGCATTATTCTGAATTTGATCAGTATTCAAGCGCTTGTAATTATTGTATTTTTCTATCGTTTCAGCAATAAATTGTATGCAATAAGTATGGCCTTCGTTTGGTGAATCCAGCACCTTTAGCACCCTGTGGGAGATAAAATGGTCCTGAGATATTATATTTTTCAAATAATCATTCTTCAGCCAATTTATCCAGGATTCATGTATTTCTTCATCCAGAATGATAGTAATATTATATAGGATCATACCACGAAGATAGCTAATGAGGTCCAAAAATTTAATATGGGAAAATTAACCAAGTTTGTCTCCTCTTAGCTGACGAAAACGTTTCCTTGCTTCGATAATGTACAAACTATCGGAATAGTCATTGATTATTTTCTGATAAAGTTCAATTGCCTTTTCCGGTTGATTTAGTTTTGTTTCATAAAGATCTGCCAAAATGAATAAAGCATCGTCGCCCCAAAGATCTGAGCTGAAATTGTCTATTATGGTTTGTAAATTAACAACTGCCTGATCAAGTTGGTTTGAATGGATATACATTTTTGATTTTACCATCAAAATATCATCTGCGAGTGAATTGGCAGGAAATAGAATGTTTATACTATCTAAAATTTCGAATGCTTTTTCCTGCTGATTTTTAAAAATGTTTAATTCTGCTTCCGAATAGCTTTTTAATGCAGCCGTATCATTTTCATTTTGGAGGTTATCGGAAATTAGCAGACTTAAATTCAGGGCATCATTAGCAATTAATTGGGAGGTTGAACTTTTCAAAACATCCAGCTGCGCTTTTGACCATAAAAAGTCTCCCTGAAAATAGGCTAATCTTGAATTCTTAAATTTGGCTTCATGTCCATAGACTTCATTTGGAAATGATTTTTCAACTTGACCAAAGATCAAAGCTGCTTCCCACGGCTCTCCGGATAATGTATAAATATCACCCAGTTCTAATTTTGTTTGAGCAATGATCACTGGGGTAATTCCTGGAAGTTCCAATAATTTTTGAAGATTTTCAGCGGCTATCTCTGGCTTCTTCAGATAAAATGCCTGAAGATTGGCTAGCTGACGAATTGCAAATGCAGTTCCTGAGCTTCGTCCAAATTCTTTTAATAATGATTCGTAATCACTTTCAAGTGTAAGCAGATCCGTATTATTCAGTTTGCCTTTAGTAAGTTGTACTGATTTTACATTTAGCAGATCGATTTTTGCAGGAATGTAATATCTGCCTTTTTCACCTTTTGTAATGAGATAATTTAGTGCTTCTACCCCTTGTTCATAGGCTAAATTTGAAACCAGTAATTTTGATAATTCAAAAACTCTTCCCCCCTCTTCTTTTAGTCTGCGATCAAGGGCAATAGTTTGCCGTAATGCCATGTCAAAATCTTTTTGTTGGAGGTATTGCCAGTTAAGTAACTCTGTAAGTGCAATATTTTGAGCATCTTTTTGCAATCTTCTTAAGATTGCGGTTTTAAGAACATCAAAATCATCCTTACCTTCCAGAATATTACCCAAAACATTTTGGGCTTGCTGTAATGCATCAGGATTTATAGTTAGGAGTAGTAAATACTCCTGTATAAGCATTATCTTATCTTTTCGGTAGCGGTATAAACTTAAGAGATCAAAAATAAATGCTTTTTCATCATTTAGAATTTTTCTACCGTTTAAAAAGGTCTTTATAGAAAAATCATACGCATCTGCCCGGTAAAATGTAATGGCCAGATCTTTTATAGCAAACTCATTGAAAGGCAGATTTTTAATCAGATTATTATAAAGCGTATTTGATTTTTCCTGTTCACCGCGTTCCTGGAAAACTCTGCCAAGGTCAATGGGATAGCTATAATTTTCAGGATTGTTCTTTTGGAGAACACGGACTAATTTCTCTGCTTCATCAAACTTTTTTGTCCGGAGCAGACAGGTAAAATATGGGTCATAATAACTTGCATTTTTTGTTCTGTTGAATAGCTTTTCATAAAGCAAGGCTGCCTTTTCATAATCCCCCGACTGATAATATTGTACTGCCATCGCTTCATCAGCATTGAGCTGAGCCTTCACTTCTGAAGTGATAGAGATAATCAATAACAGAAGTAAAATTTTTTTCATTGAGACTTGAATATTTTTAATTTAATACAGTCTGAGTTAAAGTTTAATGGGGAAATTCGTTGCGGATTAGCATAAAGTGCGCTTTATTTCCCTACAAAAATAGAGAAAAAATTCGCTTGTAGTTTAAATGTTACGATTACGGTCAACTACTTAAGTTTGTATTTACTAAATTGACATATTACTTGACCAATTAGTTTATTTGATGTTTAAAGCCTCTTAAAAGCTTGATTTCGTTTTTTGGACTTTTTATAAATACTGCAACGGTAATTAGATTTAATTTTCAATAGTATGTCGGGATATAAAATTTATATTGCCTGTTTTCTTATCACTTCCATAGCTTCCTGTTCCATGGAAAAGGCAAGCAAACGGATACCCATAGAAAATTTTTTCAATGTGCCTATTAATACATCCTATCTGGTTTCTCCAGACGGGAAATATATTTCTTACCTGAAGCCTGACAACAATAGAATTCATATTTATGTTGAAACATTTGATGGAAAAACTACTACCCAGCTTACCTGCGATTCTAACAGGAGTATATCTAATTATTTTTGGGCAAGTAATAATGAGATTCTTTATTTAAAGGGTGCTACCGATAATATTGAGACTGGTCTGTTTGCTGTAGACATAGATGGTAATAATAAACGCGAGTTGATCCCAATTTCAAAGACTAAGATCAGATTAATTTCTTCCGGCCCGGTAAATGATGGCCAGATTTTGGTTTCTCTGAATAAGCGGGATTCCACAGTTTTTGATGCATACAGGTTAAATATGAAGACCGGTGAGCTTTCCTTATTATTTCAGAATCCCGGAAATATCACAAAATGGTATTCAGACCCTTCCGGAAAGTTAAGAATGGCTATTGCCAGTGATGGGGTTAATGAAACTATCTTATATCGTGATAAAGAAAGTAATAGCTTTAATAGTGTTTTAACCAATAATTTCAAGACTAGTATTAAGCCTGTCAGCTTTAGTGCTGATAATGGTTCCATTTATGCCTTGTCGAATAAAAACCGGGATAAAATGGCTCTGGTAGAATTGGATTGTATAAGCGGAGAAGAAAACAAAGTAATATATAGTAATCCTAAGGTCGATGTTTCTGAAGCCATTTATTCGATAAACAAGGAGAAATTGATTTATGCTGGCTTTGAGACCTGGAAAAAGGAAAGGCATTATCTTGATGAGACATTTAAAGATATCTTTAATAAGCTCGAAGTGTTATTGCCGAATACAGAAATTATACTTGCCAGTTCAGATGCCGCAGAAAAGAAGTTTATTGTCAGAACATATACAGATCGTAATCCCGGATCATTTTATTTGTACACAATAGAGGATGATAAGCTGGTTAAATTAAGTGATGTAAACTCTTCTCTAAAGCTAGAAAATATGGCCGAAATGAAGCCAATTAGCTATAAAACAAGGGATGGTTTAACTATGAATGGTTATTTAACTCTCCCCAATGGGATGCTATCGAAAAATCTTCCGGTAATTGTCATGCCTCATGGGGGGCCAGACTCAAGGAATAGCTGGGGTTATAGTTCTGAAGTACAATTTCTCGCGAGCCGGGGATATGCGGTTTTTCAAGTCAACTTCAGAGGTTCAAAGGGCTATGGGAAGGATTTTTGGATCGCAGGATTCAAGGAGTGGGGTGCTAAAATGCAGAATGATATAACTGACGGTGTCGAGTGGCTAATCGCTCAAAAGATTGCAGACCCTTCGAGAATTGCGATTTATGGTTTCAGTTTTGGGGGTTTCTCTGCACTTCACGGATTAATGTCTAATCCTGAACTTTATAAGTGTGGGGCTTCCTATTCCGGTTTTACAAATTTATTCACATATTTTAAGGATATCCCTCCATATTACAGGCCTTATTTGCAGATGTATTATGAAACTGTTGGTAATCCCGAATCTGATGCAGATTATTTCAGAGCAGTTTCCCCTATTTTTCATACTAATAAAATCAAAGTTCCTGTTTTGATAGCGCAAGGTGCTCTGGATCCACGGGTTAATATGAATGAAACCCACCAGTTTGTGAAGGAGTTAAAAAAGAAGAAAGTGCCGGTTACTTATATTTTTAAGGAAAAAGAAGGGCATGTTTTTAGGAATAATGAAAACCGACTTGAATTTTACAAGGAACTTGAGATATTCCTTGAACAAAATTTAAGTAGGGAATAAGCGGATGCAAGAGTATCAACACATATACCGTACAAACTATACTCTGGTTTTAATTTTCCTCTTTCTCACTACGTCTGCCATGGCCGGTGCTTTATATTTGGCCTATAATCTTACTTCCAGATATGTTGAGAATGATTTTGCGTCTCAAAAAATTGATGTGCTTGAACAAACCGTGAAGCCATACAATGACTTCTTTCAAAATAAAATACCGGAAATATCATTTTATCAGGGTTATTTAGACTCTGCTCAAACTTCTAAATACGTTGATACCATTTTCAGAAAATTTAGCTTCGTTGAAAGGGTAATGTTTTATGATACTGAGGTCAGCAATCATAAAATTCTGGATGGAATTAGGGTAAAAAACTTCTCTATGGGTCCTAAGTCGGTTTTTCAGTTTGGCAGAGATCTTCCTCAAGATTCGATTTCACTTTATAAAAACACGCATCGTGATACGCTCTTTGTTTCAAGAATAGGGGATGAGTTTAATAAAATGGCAATTAAATTCAGTGGCTTTATTGAACTGGCGGATACAGCACAGGCCTTGAATGATGATGACCGTTTTAGTGTTTTTTACAGCATAAGGTCCAATAGAATAACCTTTATGAATATTCCACGAAGGGAGGAAATTAAAATTTATAAGGAATTGATGTACCATAACAATTCTATTTCTCCAATCTATGAAATGGATATGCTTACGTTTTCTTTAAATCCTCAAAAGCTGGAAATTATAAATTCACATCCAGAATTATATCAGAATATAAGTATTAAGCCTTTGGTTTATGAGTCAATAGATAATGATGACGGATTTGTAGATAATGAACTGCCATTATCAGGTCCTTTCTCTGATTATAAATTATATTTCAGTTCAGGAAAGGATTTTTTAAGGAAGGAGGTAAATTCCCGGTTCAGGCCTATAGCTTTTGGCTTATTTATCCTCTATTTTGTCCTTGTTCTCATTGGTTATCTGATTTTTAGAAATCTCAATATTAATCGTAAACTATTTAAGCTACAGTATGATTTTATTAATAATCTGACTCATGAGTTTAAAACTCCTGTCAGTGTGATAAAAATTGCAGGTAATAATATACGGAGTGCTTCAAAATTATCTGATCGTGAACGGCTTCATTATGGTAAGATTCTTGATGAGGAAGCTGATAAATTAAATGATTTGATGAATAGGTTATTGTCTTTTGCTCAGATTGAGAACAATGCCATAAAGTTAAAACCTGAAAGCATCAATCTGGAGGTATTTTGTCAGAACATGGTTGATAGTTATCAATTAAAGTATCCGGGTTTTGATATAGAATGTGACATCAAGGGATTAGAGTATTTTAATTCGGATCCGGTACTTTTGGGCAGTATCTTTCAGAATTTAATAGATAATGCCTATAAGTATTCTAATCCTGACAGTAAAATTTTAAAAATCAGTATTCAAAGGCTTAAGAATCGGATCGAATTAAAATTTTCTGATCAGGGTATTGGCATTCCGGAAAAGGATATCAGAAATATATTCAAGAAATTTTACAGGGTTCAGAATCAATACAATCAACAAGGTAGTGTTGGATTAGGCTTGGCTTTCTGTGCAGAACTGATTAAATTTATGAACGGAACAATTACAATAAAAAGTGTTGAAGGAAAAGGGACAGAATTTAGAATTGAATTGCCTTACGAACTATAGCTATGGGAAAAGAAATAAAAATTGCAGTTGTTGAGGATGATGAGAATCTTCGGTTTTTGGTTGCACATCGTTTGCAAACTGAAGGATATAAAGTTGTAGAGGCTGCAGATGGTCAGGTCGCCGAGGATTTAATTATGAATGAAGAACCAGACATTGTTTTGCTTGACTGGATGTTGCCAACGAAACAGGGTTCAGAAGTTTGTCAGAATGTACGCAAGTTGGGTTTTGCTAATATGATTATTATGATGACTGCCAAAGCACAGGACATTGATAAAATTGATGCTTACAATTTTGGAGTATCTGATTATGTCACAAAACCTTTTAACATGGATGTCCTTGTGGCATTAATTGAAAATAAGGTAAAGTTCTTTATCAATAACGAGAAGACCGAAATTTATAAATTCGGAAATATGGAGCATCATCCGAATACTCATTCTCTGATGCGGGAAGGAAAGAAAATTGAACTTACTATACTTGAGAACAGGATACTCTTATATTTTTTAAAGAATGCAAACACTGTAATTAACCGTGATGATTTAATGATGGTAGTTTGGGGCTATAATTCTGACGTAAATACCCGGACGCTCGATATGCATATTGTCAGGCTTCGCAAGAAGATTGAGAGTAATCCAGACAGACCACATTTTATGCAAACTGTACGTGGTGTGGGTTATAAATTCATTATAGAATAAATGCTAAGAAAAGAAAAACTGCTTTTATGAGTTACAGTTTGACGAGCATTTTCTCAAAACGTTCTCTCCATTCTAAGGTAAGTTCTTTTAGATTAACAAGTCGCTGAAGCCATTCCTTGTTTTCAGAGTCATGATATCTCACAAAATTTACATTCATTACTGAGATCTTTTCAGGGTTTGAGCTGATATGGATCAGCTTATCACTCTTTTTAACCAGACCTGTTTGAATGGTTCTGAAATAAAATCCTGTAAGTCCGCTTTGCTGTAAATGAACCGGAAACTGTTTGTAATTGTACCTGATTCCAATCATGTAACATGGTCCGCGTGGTTCTGAAACTTCAACTATTGATTTACCCAGTTGATAGCGGTCGCCTATAAAGACAAATTCTTCATTTGCACTCTGACCATTTAGAGTAAGATTTTCGCCAAATGCAGCAGGTTCCAGATTGAATCCAAGTTCTAACTTCCATTTTTTAAAATGATCGGAATTATAACAACATATTGCTTTATCATTTCCACCGTGATGCTTTTTGTCGACAATAATATCACCTTCAAAACCCGACATTCCAAGTTCTATTGAATCAGTTGATATGGCTTGTTTGCAATATGCCGAATGAGCTTTTTGGTGATCAGAAACCAATAACTCAGCATGGCCAAGTATATTGATTGATGAAATATTGATATTTTTCATCTGTTTATTTATTGTTTTTTAAAGGTGATGAAG
>CAMBFY010000115.1 GCA_945865415.1 Sphingobacterium thalpophilum | reverse complement strand
ACACTTTGTTGAATATATTCCATCAGGATAGCCTGAAGTAGAAGCTCTTTACTGTCAAAATATTTGTAAATAGTTGCTTTGGCGATCTTTGCACGCTTGGCAATTTCATTAACACTAGTTTTATGGTAGCCATATTTTCGGAATAAATCCTGGGCTGCTTTTTTTATGCTTTCCTTAATCTTGTCGACTTCCATATCAGTTCACAACCGAGATTTCAAAATTACTAATTATTACTTTATATTCCTTAAGAGGCCTTTTGGCAGGTGCTTTCACAGGAGAACCATCAAATAATGAAAATTTGGCCCCACTGCAGGGATCTGTAGCTGTTAGGTTCGGATCATCAGGTACAACTGCACACCTCGACTGGGGATTAACAGAACTACAGCGGTCAAAGGCAACAAATGCATTGTCTGCCCTGCGATAGATCAGCAGTCCGGCAACCCCTGTATTACTCATCTTGTCTACCACCAGTAAACCATTCTTATTTTTAATGTTAAACTCCTGAATAGTAATTCTGTAATTTACAAAGGCCTCAGGAATCCTGTCTAAACTATCCTTGGTACAGGAAAGCAAACAAAAAGAAAAAAAAAATAGTGCTATTCCGGGTTTCATCAGATCATTTCTGATTGGAATTGCTTTAAAAAGCGGATGTCGTTTTCTGAAAATAATCTGAGGTCTTTTATCTGGTATTTCAAATTGGTAATCCTTTCGATTCCCATACCAAATGCATAACCTGTAAATTTCTTGCTGTCGATATTACAGTTCTCCAGAACATTGGGATCCACCATTCCACATCCGAGTATTTCAACCCAGCCACTGTGTTTACACAATTGACAACCAGCGCCTTTACAAATAGAACATGAAATATCCATTTCGGCTGATGGTTCTGTAAAAGGGAAATAACTAGGTCTGAATCTCACTTTTGTGTCTTCCCCAAATAATTCCCTAACGAAATGAAATAAGGTTTGTTTCAGATCGGCAAAAGAAACATTCTCATCAATATACAGTCCCTCTACCTGATGAAAAAAACAATGTGCTCTGGCAGAAATAGCTTCATTACGATAAACTCTGCCAGGCATAATGGCACGGAATGGAGGTTTTCCTGTTTCCATCATCCTTACCTGAACAGATGAAGTATGTGTGCGAAGTGCAATATCCCCCTTTTCACCTCCTTTTTTTATAAAGAATGTATCCTGCATATCTCTTGCAGGGTGTTCCTCAGGAAAGTTAAGGGCAGAGAAATTATGCCAGTCATCTTCGATCTCAGGCCCTTCGGCTACATTAAATCCTAGCTTTTTGAAAATTTCAATAATTTCTTTTCTGACCAGCGATAAGGGATGGCGCCCCCCAAGTTCTAATCCTTGTCCCGGCAAAGTAAGGTCAAGTTCAGACTCTATGCTTTTCTCAATAGTTTCTAAACTTTCCTTTAGTGTGTGATATTTAGCTTCAGCCAGTTGCTTAAACTCATTCAAAACCTTTCCCATGACACGTTTCTCTTCTGAAGAAACAGTTTTAAATTCTTCAAATAGGTCTTTTATAATGCCTTTAGTTCCCAGAAAGCGAATTCTGAATGATTCAAGTTCATCATCGTTTTTTGGTTGAAATGAATTTATTTCTGATGTGTATTGGGATATTTTTTCTTGCATTGTAATTTACTGTTTAAAAAAATGTTCTGCTGTTAAAACAGGTATTTTAGAATTTTTATAATCCTTTAGATTACGGGTTAATATTTTTGTGCAATGATTTTTTTCGGCAATGTGGTATTGAATTGCATCTTCAAAATCATCAAATACATTTGTTAAGCCATATTTAACATCATCCAGTTCCATTGGGAGCACATGAATATATTTTAAGAGTATCGATAAACATTCATTTGCAGAATTCTTATCCTGCTGCTTTGATATGATATAATATAAATTTGCCGTAACTAACGCAGAGGTATATAAACTAAAATTTTCTCTTAAGCCAATATCAAATAATTTTGTAGCAAATATTGAATAGGGCCTCCGGTCAAAAAACAGATCCAATAAAATATCTGAATCAATAAAAAGTTTCTCAGAGGCCATTTTTCTCTTTTAGATACTCAAGCTTTATTTGCTTTAACTGTTTTTTTGAGAGATCAGGACCTTTCAATATTCCTCTTAATTTTTCTATTTCTTTGGGTATATCAAGATCCGGGTCATCCTTTAAATTATCACTCTCAATTGAATTTTCTAAAAAATCCTGAATCAGTTTGGATAAACTTATATGCCTTTTTTTTGCATATTTTTTAGCAAGATACACAACTTCAGGTTCCATGCTGAGCGTTAATTTTGTATTAGCCATATCCTATTTTTATACGTGCAAATATAAAAAAAAATATACGTGCTATTGTATAGTTCCCAGTTTCTTGCCAACCTTAATAAACGCAGCAATGGCCTTGTCCAGGTGTTCTTTAGTATGTGCAGCAGATAACTGCACCCTTATACGTGCTTTATCTTTTGGTACCACCGGAAAATAAAAGCCGATCACATAAATACCTTCCTCAAGTAATTCTGCTGCAAAATCCTGCGAAAGTTTTGCATCATACAACATGATCGGCACAATTGGATGAGTTCCTTCTTTAATATCAAAACCAGCTACGGTCATTTTTTTCCGGAAGTAAAGGGTGTTTTCTTCAAGTTTGTCCCTTAATTCAGTGCTTTTTTCAAGTAGGTCCAGAACTGCAATTGATGCCCCAACAATTGAAGGTGCGAGTGTGTTTGAAAATAAATAAGGTCTTGAGCGTTGTCTGAGAAGATTGATTACTTCCTTTGGTCCTGAAGTAAATCCCCCAGATGCCCCACCCAATGCTTTCCCAAGCGTTCCCGTGATAATATCTACCCTGCCCATTACTCCATGATGCTCATGTGTCCCCCGTCCAGTCTTACCCAAAAAACCTGATGAATGGCATTCATCTATCATTACCAGTGCTTGATATTTGTCCGCCAGATCACAAATTTTATCTAATTGGGCAATAGTTCCATCCATAGAGAAAGATCCATCTGTCACTATGATTCGGTGGCGTAAATTTCGGGTTTCTTTTAACTTTTCCTCAAGATCTGCCATATCATCATGTTTGTAGCGGAAACGTTGTGCCTTACATAAACGAACTCCATCAATGATTGATGCATGATTTAAAGCGTCCGAAATAATTGCGTCCTGATCATCAAACAATGGCTCAAAAACCCCTCCGTTTGCATCAAAAGCAGCTGCATATAGAATCGTATCTTCTGTTCCTAAAAATTTAGAGATTTTATCCTCAAGTATTTTATGTATGTCTTGTGTTCCACAAATGAAACGGACTGATGCCATTCCGAAACCATGGGTATCAAGTGCATTTTTGGCTCCCTCAATTACCTGCGGATGAGATGCAAGTCCGAGGTAATTATTAGCACAAAAATTAATCACTCTCTGTCCACCCTGAATTTTTATTTCAGCTCCCTGTGGGGTGATAATAATGCGCTCACGTTTGTAGAGACCGGCTTTTTCAATTTCCTCAAGTTCTTTTTGTAAAATCGGTTGAAGGGTGTTGTACATGATTGGTTATTTTGAATATGTAAAATTACAAATTCTGCGGACTTTCAGGTTCTAACCTTTTAAACTAGTGCATTTTAAGGTCATATTAGCATCAAAATTAATTGTCTATTCTTGTTTATTCAATCATTTTAAGAAATTTAAATGTTATAGCCATCTTTGCAAGAAAATTTCTATGAGGTTGACATTCATATTTCTGTTATTGATATTAGTTTCTAATGGATCATATGCCCAAAGTCTGATTCTCAATGGTAAGATAGTTGACACTAAAGGAATTCCGGTTCCTTTTGCAAGTGTCTACGAAAAGAACACCACAAGCGGGACTTCTGCAAATAGCGATGGGGAGTTTCAACTTAAGTTGAAGCCGGGTAAGCATTCAATCATATTCAAGGCAATTGGTTACAGCCAGGAATCAAGAGAGCTGGACTTAAAATCTGATCAGTTTATCTCGGTCATTTTGAATGAAACGGTTTATGAATTGAAAGACGTGATCGTCCGTGCTTCTTCGGAGGATCCTGCTTATGAGGTTATCAGAAATGCTATAAAACAAAGAAATTATTATTTAAATGAAATAGAGGAGTATACTGCGGAGATATACATCAAGGGAATGCAAAAATTGCTTGATGCTCCTAAAAAATTTTTGGGGGCGAATATTGATGATTGGGGCAAGCAATTAGGTTTGGACTCAAACCGTAGGGGGATTCTTTACCTTTCAGAATCTCAATCGAAACTAAGTTATATCAAACCAGGGAAGTACAGGGAAGTAATGATTTCTTCCAAAGTTTCTGGCAGCAACCGCGCTTTCAGTTTTAACCGCGCTTCAGACATTGGAATTAATTTCTATCAGAATATGTTGGATATGGAGGGTCTGAGTTCACGCCCCTTTGTTTCACCAATTGCTGATAATGCATTATTTTATTACAGGTACAGACTGCTGGGTACCAGTATGGAGAATGGCCAGTTGATCAATAAGATTGAATTGATACCAAAGCGAGATGCTGATCCTGTTTTCAGAGGGATTATCTATATCGTTGAGGATAGTTGGAGGATACACAGTACCGACCTTTACCTTACTAAGGAAGCAAATATTCAATTTGTGGATACCTTAAATATAAGACAACAGTTTAATCCGGTTAATTCTAAAACCTGGATGCCTTCTTCTGTCAGGTTCGACTTTTCAGGTGGTTTTTTAGGCTTTAGATTTGGCGGATATTACATCGCCCTCTATAACAACTACAATTTAAGTCCTGCTTTAAACCCTAAGGATTTCCGGGAGGTTTTAAATATTAGCCCTGAGGTAAACAAGAAAGATACAACATACTGGAAACAGTCAAGGCCTATTCCTCTGACAGATGAAGAACAAATTGACTATGTCAAAAAAGAGGTTTTAGCAATTAAGCGGGAGTCCAAAGCTTATCTGGATTCACTTGATAAAGTAAGCAACAAGTTTAAGCCATTAGGTTTTATTATAGGCGGAGGTTATAGTCCGCGTAACAGATTTAAAAAGGAATATTATCAATTTGGGTCTTTGATGAATTCCTTTTTTTACAATACGGTAGAAGGTTTTGGCCTTAATTACAAGGCTTCGTTTTCAAAACGGATCGATTCTTTGACCAATAAATTCCTGCGTTATACCGGGAAGTTACGCTATGGACTATCGAGTGAAAAGTTATATGCAAGCTTTTCTGCCACTATTCCGTTAAAGAATAGTAGTTTTATGATTAATGCTGGATCAGATGCCTTAAACATTAATGATCAGGAGAGTATTAGTCAGCTTGCTAATGCAGGCAATTCATTATTCTGGGAGCGCAACCTGCTCAAACTCTATGAATCAAGGTTTGCCAACCTTTCTTATTCCAAGCCACTTGGAAGTGTAAAAACCAGTATTAGCACTGAATGGTCGAATAGAAGGTCACTTCAAAATACTTCTTATTATACCGCCCGAGACCTGGCAAAAAAAGATTTTACCTCCAATAATCCACTTAATCCCGGATCAGACCTTCCTATGTTTCCTGAAAATCAGGCACTGAAGCTTAAGCTTAGCGCAAGCTATGCTTTCAGTAATGATTATGCAACCTATCCTTCAGGTAAATTCTACAGACCATCAAAGTATCCATCGCTTGGCGTACATTATGAAATGGGAGTAAAGGGTATTTTCGGGTCTGATGTAGACTATTCCCGGATTTCTGTCGACCTGACAAAGTCAAACATAAAACTGGGACTATTAGGTAACTCTGCTTTTTATCTCGGAGCAGGTAAGTTTTTAAGTACCAATAATTTATTTTTTACTGATTACAAGCATTTTTTGGGTACACGAACTCTTTTTTATACTCCTTATTTAAACAGTTTTCTTTTTCTGGATTATTATAAATACAGTACCAATGATCAATATTGGGAAGCACATTTCGAGCATAATTTTTCAGGTTTTTTATTCAACAAACTACCTCTTCTTCGGAAGTTAAAACTCAATGAAATTGCAGGCTTTAATTACCTAGGAACACCAGGCAATAAATCGTACTCTGAGTTTTATCTTGGTATAAATTTTCTAAACTTCCGGGCTTCTTATGGCTGGTCATATTTAAACGGAAAGAAGAACTATTCTGATTTCAGGCTATCCACAGGACTTTAAGGTTCTATCATTTGACAGTATAATTGTTCTTGCAGAATCTGTTCGCTTGCCTTATATTTGCCATGCATTAAACGCTGTTTGCAACAGTATCAATGAATAATGATAATATACCAGACACTTCTCTACTATTGTTATAGTCGAATAGAAGATGCTGAGCAATTCGCGTCAGACCATCTTCAATTTTGTAAATCACTGAATCTTGTTGGGAGGATTATTGTTGCCGATGAAGGGCTGAACGGAACTGTTTCTGGCACAGCTGAATCCTGTAATCTGTACATGGATACACTTCATTCGGATCCTAGATTCTCAAAAATCGATTTCAAGATCGATCATGTGGATGAGCCTTCGTTTATCAAAATGCATTGTCGTTACAAAACAGAAATTGTTCATTCCGGACTTCGTGATCCTGGAATTATCAATCCCGAAAAGAAAACAGGTATCCATTTGGAGCCAGCTGATTTTGTGAAAATGAAGGATGAACAGGATGTGGTTATAGTTGATGTGAGGTCGAATTATGAGCATTCTATCGGGCGCTTCAAAAATGCAGTTACATTTGATATTGAGAATTTCCGTGAGTTTCCTGCTATGATCAATGAACTAGCTCAATATAAAGATAAGAAGATTGTAACGTATTGCACCGGTGGAATCAAATGCGAAAAGGCTTCTGCTTTATTACTTCATGAAGGTTTTGAAAATGTATATCAATTGCATGGAGGGATTATTAAGTATGGAAAGGAAGCCGGTGGTGAAGACTTTGAAGGTAAATGTTATGTATTTGATAACCGGGTTGCGGTAGATGTGAATTCAGTAAATCCGGTTGTAATTTCAACTTGTCGCAATTGTGGTTCAAATACCACTAAAATGATCAATTGTGCTAACCCGGAATGTAATGAGCATTTTACGCAATGTGATGCATGCGGTGAAAAACTGGATGGTGCCTGTTCTGCTCTATGCAAGGAACATCCAAGAAAGCGTGAATATGATGGTACCGGATATTATGTTAAAATTCCTCAGCTTGTAAATAAGCAGAAATTAAAAATTCCTCAGGTTTAAAAATTTATCTCGAGTTTGTTTTATGAAAAAAATATGTTTGGTCGCAGTAATAACCTTGTTCATTCTGCAGCATTCTATTGCTCAGGACAAATCAATGTTTTCCAGAGAAATTTTTACAAGTGGTGTTGATACGCTAGTGTACAGGAAGCTGCTTCCCGAAAACTTTGATCCTCAGAAAAAATATCCGGTTCTTATATTTCTGCATGGTGCAGGTGAACGAGGTAATGACAATGAGGCACAATTGATACATGGAAGTAAGCTTTTTCTGAGAGCAGACATCAGAAGGGATTTTCCGGCAATTATCATTTTCCCTCAATGTCCTAAAAATGATTTTTGGGCAAATGTGAAGTTTGGTGATGGAAAATCAGTAGAACGCTTTGGATTTCAGAAAGGTGGGGAGCCAGGTAAATCCATGAAGCTTTTAATTGGTCTGCATTCTTATTTAGTATCGCTGAAATATTCGGATAAATCCCGCTTTTATGTTGGTGGTCTTTCTATGGGGGGTATGGGTACTTTTGAGATATTAAGGCGTAAACCTAAAGCTTTTGCAGCCGCTTTTGCGATCTGCGGGGGTGATAACATAGAGAACGTGAAAAAGTATAAAAATGTTCCTTTATGGATATTTCACGGAGGAAAGGATACAACAGTACCCCTTTCAAAATCGGAGGTGGTTGTTAATGAACTCAAGAGGTTAAATCAACAACCTAAGTTTACAATTTATCCTGAAGCCGGTCATAATAGCTGGGACCCTGCATTTGCAGAGCCTGAATTTATATCCTGGATATTCTCTCATAAGAGATGATTATTCAGTCTCTGAGCTTTTTTTAGTTATACCTGGTTTAAATCTTGGTTTATAGGCTGATTTAGTATTTGAGTCTGTAGCAGATTCTCCCTGAATTTCAGACTGTTTTTCTTCGATTTCTGCAATTTTTGGCTTGAATCTCGGTTTATATACTGATATCACCTTCTGCTCCAATTCCACATTTTTTTCAATTTCGGCAGCTAAATTTTGCTCCGATGGATTAACAGCTGCTTTAAATCTGGGTATGTATTTGGGAGGAGAATTGCTTTCTTTTTCTTGAGTGATCAGGTCGTTTTGCTGTGTTTTCGCAGCACTAAATCTTGATTTATATATTGGTTTCTCCTGAAAAGAAGGCTCCGTTGATAGTTTTTCATGGCTATCATCAGGAGTGTCTACAATTTTGATCTCTTCTTTTAAGTGATAAGTCCTTCTTAATTTATTGAACCAGAACTTCTTGCTATGGTCAAAGCTTTT
>CAMBFY010000114.1 GCA_945865415.1 Sphingobacterium thalpophilum | reverse complement strand
CAATTCAACCGTATATACTCTGAAATTAACTTGTTCTTTTTCCAAATCGCTGTAGTTAAGCAAGATTTTAAGCTCAGAAAATATATCATTAACCATTAAAAAAAAATGCCGAGTATGTCATTGGAGAATTGCATATCCTTTTTAGTCTTCAAACCAAAAGTTCCTGTCCGCTTTCCCGGACTGATTTTGTCTTGTCCAAATCTGCTGCTTCATTCAGATAATAATTATTAATTCTTTCTCGCTGCGCTTCATAGGCTGAACGGTCACTTTGAGCAAAAACCGAGTTCATTTACCATATCTCAAGGGCAGTTGTGATCCAAAGAGGCTTCATAATGCTTGATTTTAACTGGAAATCAAACTCCAGGCTTCTGCACTTTCAGAAAACATAGGCTTTACTTTAGACCAGGTATTTTTAAAGATGTAGGATTCTCTGTAAGCATTAAGATCCTTCTCGGTATGCCAGATACTTAACGTAAAAAAAATGCATTCATTGTTCAGGTCCTTCATTAAATCTACACCATTACATCCATCAAAAGCACGAATTTGTTTTTGATATGTCTTAAAGATTTCCATAAAAACATCAATTTTTTCAGGCTTAAAGGTCATTTTAACGATTCTGGTGATCATGATTTGAATTCAATCCTGACAATATCATTCAGATTTAATCCGAGTAAACCGCTTGCATTTCCCTTATTTATAGCTATTTCAAGATGATTACTTATACCAAAAAGGCAAAGCTTTTCGCCTTCAGGTACTTCATTGTAATGCCAGCTCAACTGAGATATTGACTCATTCCTTTTGAAGTAAAGTGTAAAACTTCGGTTATTCTGAACTTTGGTAAATAGTTCCTTGGTGATATTTGTAATAATATTTTGAAAAGAGTCAATATAAATCACACTTCCTCTTATAATGTCCTTTTCGATCACAGGCTGAAGGGTCATCTTTTCTTCTATTCCTGTTACTGGAATTCCTATATCCTGCAATTTTCCTCCTTTGGCTAGATGACTCGCAGCTTTAGGGAAAATATCTGATAGGGGAAAATGTAAATACTTCAAATCCTGCATAATATTTAACTCTACAATTTCTGAAGGCACTTCATCAAATAGCAATGAAAAAATTCCATTGTCTGAACCCACAAAATAATGGTCAAGATATTTTAACGCCAGATATTTAGTTTTCTCATTAAATACAGAATCTATACCAATAAGATGAACCGTTCCTTTTGGATAGTAATGGAAAGAATTCTTTAAAATGAAAGCAGCCTGAGGAATATTAAAAGCCGAAACATCATGACTGATATCCACAATATTGGCTTCAGCAAACTGACTAAGGATACTTCCTTTCAGGGCAGCCTGATAAAAATCTTTATACCCTAAATCAGTAGTTAAAGTAATTATTGCCATTTAAAATGTGAATATTTATTGTTATTCTTGTATAGATAATAACGCTACAAATATTGAATTTTAATCTCAAATAATTACCCTCTCCCGTACCAAAAATAAGCACAAGTTGAACGAATTGAATCTGATCATCGAAAATGTTGACCCTGTGGTAATGTGGGGATCGAACAATGAGTATTTTGAAATATTCAAAAAACATTTCCCAAAAGTTAAGATTGTAGCAAGAGGCAATGAGGTCAAGGTACTTGGTGATGAAAAAGAGCTAAAAATCTTTTCACAGAAATTTCAGGATATAATCAATCATATCGATAAATTCCAAATACTCACTGTTAGTAATCTTGAGCAGCTCTTAGGAACAAGTATAGAAATTATAACAGATTCTGAAAGTGCAGCTGCCAAAAGTGGTGCAGGAGCTGAGGCAATCGTATTTGGCCCAAATGGTATCGTTGTAAAGGCCCGAACCGCTAACCAGCGTAAAATGGTTGAAAGTATTGTCAAAAATGATATTATTTTTGCAATCGGACCCGCTGGAACAGGCAAAACTTATACAGCAGTGGCTTTAGCCGTTAGAGCCTTGAAAAATAAAGAGATAAAGCGTATTATATTAACAAGGCCTGCAGTTGAAGCAGGGGAGAATCTGGGTTTTCTTCCAGGTGATCTTAAGGAAAAAATTGATCCATATCTACGCCCACTTTATGATGCCCTGGATGATATGATTCCAGCAGATAAACTAAAAGTTTTTCTTGAAAACAGAACTATTGAAATAGCTCCACTTGCATTTATGCGTGGAAGAACACTTGATAACTGTTTTGTGATACTTGATGAAGCCCAAAATGCGACCGATCTTCAATTAAAAATGTTCCTGACCCGTATGGGTCCAACTGCTAAATTTATCGTCACGGGTGATGTGACTCAGATTGATTTACCAAGAAAGCAACAATCTGGTCTGAATACAGCATTAAGAATTCTTGGAGAAATCAAAGGTATAGAGATTATCTATCTGAATGGGGATGACGTGGTAAGACACAAACTAGTTAAAAATATTTTGAAAGCCTACGGTGACATTCAATAATAGTAATTCTCAACAAGATCTAATTCTAAGATTTGAAACCAACAGTCAAAAATTTACCTAAATGAGTGCTATAAAAGAAACACACTTTAGTTTGCCAAATCAAAGCAAATTTTACCACGGTAAGGTACGGGATGTTTATACTATTAAAGATACACTACTTGTAATGGTAGTCACAGACAGAATATCTGCCTTTGATGTGGTTCTTCCTGAACCTATACCCTACAAAGGTCAGGTTCTTAATCAAATTGCAGCCAAATTCCTTGCAGCAACTCAGGATATTGTTCCCAATTGGGTGATTGATATCCCTGACCCAAATGTTACAATTGGTAAAATATGCGATCCATTCAAAGTTGAAATGGTGATAAGAGGTTATTTAGCCGGTCATGCTTGGCGTGAATATCAATCAGGTAAGCGTTCTGTTTGCGGAGTTAGTCTTCCGGAAGGACTAAAAGAAAATGACATATTACCTTCACCAATTATTACACCAACTACCAAAGCCTCTGTTGGACATGATGAGGATATCTCTAGAGAGGAGATTCTAAACAGAGATATTGTTTCCGAAACAGATTACCTTCAATTAGAAAAATATACCCATGCATTGTTCCAGCGAGGGACTGAAATGGCTGCGGATCAAGGATTAATACTGGTTGATACAAAATATGAATTTGGTAAATCCAACGGTAAAATTTATCTTATTGATGAAATTCATACCCCGGATTCGTCACGTTATTTTTATAAAAAGGATTATGAGGAGCTACAAAAAAATAATGAACCCCAAAAACAGTTATCCAAAGAATTTGTTCGTAAATGGCTGATTGATAATGGCTTTCAGGGAAAAGAAGACCAATTAATTCCAGAAATGACAAGCGAGTTTGTAAAATCAATTTCTGATAGGTACATTGAACTGTTTGAACAGATCACAGGAGATAAATTCATAAAACATGATCATTCAAATTCTCTTGAAAGAGTTGAAAATAACATAATTGACGCTCTTAATAGATTGAGTTGATTATTTTGTTATAAATACCTATACTTTATTAACTTTAGGATATGAAATTCACTGTAGATAAACACGAAAAATACGTTTTAATTAAGCTCAATGAGAATAAATTAAATAGTATAATCTCTCCTCAGCTAAAATCTGAGCTTATTCTCAGTAACACCGAAGGCCAGCGAAATATCATTCTGGATCTTTCTAATGTTGAATATTCAGATTCCTCAGGTTTGAGCAGCTTATTAGTCGGACATAGAATTTGTAAGAACTCAGAGGGAATTTTTATTTTGACAGGAATCAATGAAAATATTTCCAGATTGATTGCTATTTCACAGCTTGAGAACATTTTGAATGTTGTTGGATCTGTTGATGAAGGTATTGATCTTATTTTTATGGAAGAAATAGAAAAGGAACTAAGAAGAAACTAAATTCAATATATCCATCACTGCTCATGAAATTTGAAGTTACTATTTTGGGCAGCAGTTCTTCCACCCCGATTTTTAACCGAAATCCTTCTGCCCAATTATTGAATGTTAATGAGAAATATATTCTTATTGATTGCGGAGAGGCTACCCAAAATCAACTGCTAAACTTTGGACTAAAGTCTAATAGAATAGACCAGATTTTTATTAGTCATTTACATGGCGACCATTACCTTGGTTTGGTCGGCCTCTTATCGTCTCTTCATTTAAACGGACGTACTAAACCAATGGATGTATTTGGACCTGCGGAACTCAAAGAAATCATTGATTTACAATTCAAACATTCACAAACCATAATCAGATACCCAATAAACTTCAGACCAACATCAGATGACAAGCGCTACAAAATATTTGAAAATTATGATCTTGCAGTAGACAGCTTTCCACTAGATCACCGTATACCCTGCACAGGATTTATATTCACTGAAAAGCAAAGGCTAAGAAAAATGATCAAATCAAAGATCGATGATTTGGCCATACCTGCAGAAATGATTCCTCTTATAAAAAATGGACAAAGTTTTAAGGATAAAAAGGGCAAAATACACTTGTCAGAAGAACTAACTACAGAAGCTGATCAACCAAAAACCTATGCTTATTGTTCTGATACAATTTGCAGCTGGAAATACTTAAATTACATTTCAAAAGTGGATATGTTATATCATGAAGCTACTTTTATGAATGATATGATTGATAGGGCAGAGGAGACATTTCATACTACTGCTCTTCAAGCAGCTGAAGTTGCACTCAAAGCTGAGGTGAAAAAACTATTGCTTGGTCATTTTTCCGCCAGATACCGTGATTTGAACCCCTTATTGGAAGAGGCAAAGACTGTGTTTCAAGATACACTGCTTGCAGTTGAAGGTCAAACCTTTCAAATTTGATTCAATTTAATCCTTCATTCCTCCAAAGACTGAAAAGCTCACATAACGTTTCGGGTTAGCCTTGAGATCGACCATTAATTTATCAAGATTTGCAGCTGCATTATTTAGATTATTATACATACGCTCATCATTGATTAGTTGTCCTAATGTACCGTTTCCGGAATTTACTTTATTGATAACAACCTGTAAATCTGCAACTGCTTTATTTGTTTCTGTCATAGTTTGCGCAAAATTTGCTTTGGCAACATCATCCGATATCTTTTCAAAATTATTTACAATTTTGGTAATCGTTGAATTGTTGCTTTGAAGATTAGCGGAAATCGACTCGAGATTAGTCATTATTCCGGATATCTTCGAACTCTGATTAGTCACAAGAACATCAACTGTTTGTGTGGTCTTTTCCAGCGTTTCTAAAGTTCTGGCTATACTGGCAAAACTTCGATCAAAATTTCTTTGAAATTCAGGGCTCAAGGTATTATTGACAGATGTCAAAACTGAATCCATTCTGGCGATAATCTGCTCAGCTTTCTTTTGTACAGGCTCCACCTGATCCATTAAGTCCCTTTTCACATTTGCATTTAGTGTATCTCCATCAACTGCGAAATTACTGCCATTTCCAAGTTCAAATACAATCGCTTTTCCTCCCAGAAGATCAGTACTTTCTAACTTTGCAATGGTATTTTTTGGAATTCCGTATCCAGGATTAACTTTGAACTGAACAAGTATGCGACCATCAGGCTGAAGCGTTAAGTCTGATACACGACCAATTTGATACCCATTTACAAGTACAGGTTTTGATACTGTTAAACCGTCAACCCTTGTATAAATGGCATAAAACTCATTTTCACGGGAAAACACATCATTACCCTTGAGGAAGCTATAACCTACAATTAAAACAGTTATGGCAACCGCGGCCAGCACGCCTACTTTAGTTTCGTTTGTGATTTTCATTAATTTTTTATCGTTTAACCTTAATTAAGACATTTAGGTCACTTAATGTCATTCAGATAATTAAAATTTGTAAATAATTATTTGTAAAACATTAATCATTCAAGCTCAGCCTGTTTTTTATACGTCTGAATTGCTTTTAATAAATTTCCAACAATTTCATTTTGCCCTAATTCAGAATTCATGTACTCTTCCTCCTCAGGATTAGAGACAAAGCCGATTTCTGTGAGAACTGCAGGCATACCAGCCTTTGCTAATACGGCTAGGCTTTGTTCTTTCACTCCTCTGTCAATTCTTCCACTTAGAATATACTCATCCTGCATAAAAGATGCCAGCTTTATACTTTGTTCCCTGAAAGCATTTTTCATCAAAGATAATAGAATTATACTTTCGGGATCTTTGGGATCATACCCTTCATAATTGTCCTTATAATCTTTCTCGAGCAGGATTGATTCATTTTCACGCATCACAACGTCCTGTTCATCCAATCGTCCAAAACCTGAAACAAAGGTTTCTACACCCTTTGTAGATGTACTTTGCACTGTCTTATAAATAGGAACACGTCGTCCACGGCTGTCTTTACGATATCCACTAATTACTCTTTTTATTGGCATGGAATTACAATGGATAGAAATGAATAAATCTGCTTTGTTACGATTAGCGATACCAATACGCTCATAAAGAGGAACAAATACATCAGTAGTCCGCGTATATATTACTTTAACGTCTTTTATGTTTTCTTCAATTGCTTTACCTAAACGAAGTGCTACCTGAAGGGCTACATCTTTTTCCCTTGAAAAAAGCCCCTTAGTTGCACCATCATCGCCGCCATGTCCTGCATCCAAAACAATAGTTTTTATTCTATATGGAGTATCATTAAAAGATTTACCAGAGGCGAATTGATAAGAGAAAATAAGGACTGCAAGTAAAACGTTAAGGAATCTTATCAATGCTATATTTTTGATTAATTTTGGGCGCATATTATTATCTGTCATTGCAAAAATAGTATTCATCATCGAATTTGAAATTTATTAAATCCATTTTTATCTATTTTTTTGCAGCTATTTTAATTGCTGTATCCATAATTGGGTCTTTATTTGCTCAGCAACCGGTTCTGAGACCTGATAACGCTTCTCCGGATACAACATTACGTTCTGCAAGTTTAAAATCAGATACTGTAACAAAAAAAATAAACAGTAAAGGATCATTAACATCTAAAGTAACCTATGGAGCAGTAGATTCAACCATCTTCGATATGAAAAACAATATAGTCTTTTTGTATGGAAATGCCAGGATAAAATACGAAGATTTTGAGATTGAAGCAGACTATATCCGCCTTGATCAGAAGAATAACAGTGTTTTTGCAAAAGGAAGAATTAATCCTGTCAATAAAAGATATATCGGCAAACCATTGGTAATTCAGGGAGCTGAGCCACCATTGAGTACAGATTCTTTATTTTTTAATTATAAAACCAAAAAAGGTAAGTCCTTCGGAATTTTTACAGATGTTGAAGGTGGCTTTCTTCAGGCCCAGCAGTTTAAAAAGAACCAATATGATGAAGGTTTTTTCAGGAAGGGTATTTACAGTACTTGTAATTTACCACATCCGCATTTCGGTATTCACATTAGAAGGGGAATTGCAACCGATAAGCAAATCATTACCGGACCCGCTTACCTGGTAATTGAAGATGTACCGCTGCCTCTTGGTGTTCCCTTTGGATTTTTCCCAAAACCCAATAAACGATCCGGAGGTTTATTATTTCCAACTTTCGGAGAAGATACCCGAGGGTTTTTTATGCGTGATCTGGGGTATTATCTGGGTTTGAGCGACTATTGGGATCTTTCAACAAGAGGAACATTATATTCCAAAGGATCCTATGAATTGGGAACTTCTGCACGCTATCGAAAGAATTATAAGTTTGATGGAGGTTTGAATTTCAGATTCGCATCAACAAAAAATGGTGTAGAAGGCACACCATCATTCAAAACCCCCAATAAAGACTTTAACTTAACCTGGAATCATTCGCAAAGTCCTTTAGCAAATCCAGGTACAACTTTTAGTGCATCAGTAAATGCAGGTACCGGTTCATATTTTCAGAATACTGGAGCAGCGGGTACCTATAACCCTACAGAAATAGCAAGAAATACTCTTTCTTCAAGTATTAGTTATGGCAAAGTTTTTGGGAATGGATTATTTAACTTTTCATCAAGTCTTTCACATTCACAGGATATTGAACAGCAAACTGTCTTTTTAGACCTTCCGCGTTTCAGTTTAAACATGACAACTCTAAGTCCATTTGATTCAAAAGACAGGGCAGGGGAACAGAAATGGTATCAAAGGCTTAATGTTGGATACAGTATGCAGGGAAGTAATTCTATTAACACAAAAGAATATGATCTATTTAAAAAGGAATCATTAAGAGACTTTAGAAACGGAATTCAGCATGATATTCCCGTTAGCTTATCTGTTAATATATTGAAATATTTTCAGTTTAATTCCGGAATGCAGTATAGTGAAAAATGGTACCTGCAAACCTTAAGGAAAAGATTAGATCCGGTTGCCTCAGGCTTTACACAGGTTGCCGATACAGTTCAAGGCTTTAGCAGGGTTTATGACTATAACCTAAATACAGGTTTAGCAACTAAACTCTACGGGAAATTCAATTTTAAAAAAGGAAACCTAATGGCTTTACGTCATATCATTACTCCTTCAGTCAATTTCAACTACCGGCCTGATTTCGGTTCTGACCGATATGGCTATTTTCAAAATCTTCGGGGAG
>CAMBFY010000113.1 GCA_945865415.1 Sphingobacterium thalpophilum | reverse complement strand
CTTTTAAACCTTCAAACTTTCCTTCACTGGTCCGAATAGTTACCTGAGTATTATTAATGGTATACACCTGATGGGCCGACTTACCTTCAGGGTTCGTTAAAAACAGCTTGAGATCTGCCTGACTATCAGACAAATTACTGTCAACATCGAATCTTACATAAGGCCGAACGTAATCATAATACCCATTCTTCTTCATCATTCGGTAAATCTGTTCACGCTCCAGGGCAAGTGAGTCTGAATCGAACCGATTACCTTCTTTGATGTGGCTAAAACCTCCGCGGCTTCGCTTATAAAGTGTAGCCACAGCAGAATCTGCAATCTGATATTCTATTTTTCTGATTTTAAACTCAGGACCCTGATCGGCTAAAAATTTGATATCAGCATGTTTATCTTCAATTATAATTCCACTTGTAACCTTTGCATTAAAAAATCCCTTAGTTTCTAGAAATTTTTCAATTTGGATTCTCGATATCTCAACCAAAGAGCTGTCAAGTAAATTTGGAGCTTCCCCGATAGCTTTAACCTTATCAGTTCTGTACTTACCATCTTTTGTGTTAAAAATATTGTAAAGAGCAAGATTCAATCGGGAGTTAGCGCGAATATCGCTTTGAACAAAATTCAATGCTGTCTCATTAAATTGTTTATCAACCCCAAGCAGCTCAATCTTTCTGACAAGTGCCTGATCATCTGCAATATATCTTGTGGCATTACATGATCCTAAGATTAATAAAATCAAAAGCAGTATACTTGTAAGTAAGGAACTATGGTAATTAAAGTATGATTTCAAAGTCTCAAATAAGTTTTATAAAATCTTTACATCAAAAAAAAATCCGAAAAGAACAGGGCCTTTTTATTGTTGAAGGCTTAAAATCAATTCAGGAATTTATAAATTCTGAATACCTTGTTGATTCTGTTTATTGTACAGAATATTTGATGCCAAAGTTGGACAATTTATCACGAAAAATAAAGCCAGTTATAATTTCGGAATCAGAATTATCTAGAATAAGTACATTAAGCACTCCGCAAGCCATACTTGCAGTTGTTCAAATGCCTAAACACACTGAGGTAAACATAAAAAAACTTGAAAGTTCATTTCTTCTTGCACTGGATGGAGTTCAGGATCCGGGTAATCTGGGAACTATTATCCGTACTGCAGACTGGTTTGGATTAAACACAATTTTATGTTCGATGGATACTGCAGAAGTTTACAATCCTAAAGTAGTTCAGGCAAGTATGGGTTCACTTTCGCGGGTCAATATGATATACACAGATCTGGGAGTTTTATTCAGTCAGACTAATATTCCGGTATATGGTGCCTTACTTGACGGAAAGTCAATTTATGAAACCGACTTTGGTCAGGCAGGGATTATATTACTTGGTAATGAAGGAAATGGAATTAGTAAAGATCTATTAGACAAAATTAACTATCCGATCACAATCCCAAGATTTGGAAAAGCTGAATCGTTGAATGTTGCTATTTCTGCATCTATTTTTTGTTCAGAACTGAGAAGAAAAACATAAAATTTGTTGGGTAGCAATAATAAATTGCTACTTTTGCATTCCTTAATACTTAAGGTCGGGTGGCCGAGTGGCTAGGCAGAGGTCTGCAAAACCTTTTACAGCGGTTCGAACCCGCTCCTGACCTCAATTAAAATATTAAATTTAAAACCATGGGTGTTACACGTTTAAAAAGAAAAGACAGAAAAAATAAAACTACTTCACGTTTAGAAGTTCAGTTTTTGAAATTAGGACGGAATATTGAAACCGGAAGCCGTTCAGCAGAATCTGCTACAGGTCAAATAGCTAAAAACAATGCGGTTCTTGCTGCTATTGAAGCTGCTGCAAAGAAATAATTAACCTTATTTTAATTTTTCCATCCTGGTCTTTACAGATCAGGATTTTTTTTTGTCCGATAATCTCTAAAAATATACCGTTAACTAATTTTTCAAAGCATAATCAGGCTTAGGTTTTTTTTCTGGATACATTCGTTAAACGCTGACAGGGTTCAAAACCCTGTCAGCGTTTGGAACAGCGTTTGGAATTGGATAAAGAAATATCGATTGTCATGAAAAAAAACACCGCAGCTTTAGCACCTGATACCTATTATCATATATTTAACAGGGGCATAAACAAGGAGATTATATTTAAGGAAAAAAGAAATTATACTTACTTCCTAAATAAATATTTAAAATTCATCAGTCCCATTGCCAAGACCTATGCTTTTTGTCTTTTAAAAAATCATTTTCACTTTCTGATTTGTACCCGATCTGAAGAAACTTTAAAGAAATTTATACCCGAAGAGAAAGACTATTCAAGTGAACAGATAATCAGTTTACAATTCAGCCACCTTTTTAATGGCTATGCAAAAACATACACGAGTATATACCATACTAAAAAACAAGAGCCAAAAGTAGTGCTAGGAATAACTCCCTATGGTAAAAGCTATCGGCCAACATCAACAATTAAATTGGCAGAAAAGATCGAACTTTTTTAATGAAAATTGTTTTTGTATTGTTGCTATTTATGTAGAGTACCAATTTCTGCTGAATAGAACCTGGTGTTTATTTTAAAGTTCAATCAGTACAATTGAAATTGACGAAGAGACCTGTTTAAGTCTGGTCTTTGCTTAACTGCAACAAAATTCATCTGAATATGATTTTTCAAAATTAGATCTGCCGTTTATAATCTTCCACTGATCCATTGCTGAGTTAGAGCTGAAATCATAAAAGGAGATACTGTTTTGACCTTGATTGGAAAACAGTAAGCAATTAAAATTTTAGGAAGAATTGATTTTAACAATTAATAAGAGGCAAGGATGTACCTTAAACCAAATTGATTTATCTCCAAATCAAGATTATTCATTTTGAAATTGATGTCTTTACAACAAGCTCTTTAGTATCCTTTTAATCAAACCAGGTCCCTCATAAACAAAACCGGTATAGATCTGAATCAAAGATGCACCTGCTTTTATTTTCTCAAGAGCATCCTCCGGACTGTGTATGCCCCCTACCCCAATTATTACAAAGCTTTTATCAGATTGCCTTGAAAGGTAACTGATCACCTCTGTAGACCGTTGAGTTAAGGGCTTTCCACTTAGTCCGCCACTCTCATGTTTCAGGCTTTCCGGAGCTGATAAACCGTCTCTGGAAAGAGTCGTATTCGTAGCAATTACCCCGGCTATTTTAGTTTCCTTAACAATCTCAATAATATCATCAAGCTGAGAATTCGTAAGATCAGGTGCAATTTTCAAGAGAATAGGACGAGATATATCGTTCTTCCAATTTCGTTGTTGAAGGGTATTCAAAATGTTTTTAAGTGGTTCCTTCTCCTGAAGTTCGCGTAAACCGGGGGTATTTGGTGAACTTACATTCACTACAAAATAATCTACCACATCAAACAATCGGTCGAAACATTTAATGTAATCATTAACCGCATCCGCATTTGGCGTATTCTTATTCTTTCCAATATTACCGCCAATGATCAGCCCCCTTTTATCGATCCGCTTCAGACGATCAGCGGCAACATCAACACCCTGATTGTTAAAGCCCATTCGATTAATCAGGGCGTCATCTGAAGGCAATCTGAACATTCTGGGTTTTTCATTTCCCGGTTGCGGCAGAGGAGTAACTGTACCAATCTCAATAAAACCAAAGCCAAACTGGGCAAATTCTTCTACCATCGAGGCATTTTTATCAAACCCAGCAGCCAATCCAATCGGATTTTTGAATTTCAAACCCATAACCTCTTTTTCAAGGCGCTTATCTTCCAGCTGATATAAGGATTTCAACAATGACCTTGCTCCCCATATTCTGGTAAATCTTTGTAGGCCACCTGTTACCCAATAATGAATATTCTCGGGATCGAAATTAAATAATATGGATTTAATCAGCTTATACATGCAGCTAAGTTACTGGTTTGATTTATATTTTCATTTCGCTGCTGCGAAAAAATAAAACCGTATTTATCTTAAGAAGTAAAACCGAAAAATGCCTTGTTCAAAAAAAACAAGTGAAAATAAATTTCTTAACTAAAAATTAACACAAAATTGTAACTTTATAACATATACTTTACATTAGTTTAATATCATACCCAAATCAAAATGGCATTAACTGAACAATTACAAGGTCAGGGAACCTGGCTTTTTAAACATCGCGGAGTATTACCTCTTATCATTTTTGTGATTGGAGCCGCTCTATTTTTAAAGAATGAATCAAGTCCGGAGAATTGGATTTTAAATGAAGAACTTGAACATCACTTGTATGAACTAAGTTGTTTGATTGTATCTTTCCTCGGTTTCTTCATCCGGGTTTACACAGTAGGTTACAGCCGCCCAAATACTTCAGGCAGGAATACCGAACATCAGGTAGCTGATGTACTCAACACAACGGGAATCTATTCCATGGTCAGAAACCCTCTATATGTTGGCAATTTCTTTATGTGGCTTGGGATAGCCATGTTAACGGGTAATTTCTGGTTCATTATCGCTTTTATTCTTTTCTATTTTCTCTATTATGAAAGAATTATATTCACTGAAGAGGAGTTTCTAAAGAACAAATTCGGAGATACCTATTTAGACTGGGCAAAAAAAACTCCGATAATTGTTCCCAGATTCAGCTCATTTGAGAAATCTGAATATGATTTCAATTGGAGAAAAGTCTTACGCCAGGAAAAAAATGGATTTGCAGCTCTCATGATTATTTTTTGCCTGTTTGATATCGCTGGTGAACTGATCAAAAACAAGCCTAATATAAATGAAACACTTCAGGGGATTGGAATATTCTCAATTCTAATCTATTTCATTCTGAAGTTTATAAAATACAAAACAAGTCTGCTTCAGGATCCTGCATAAAACCTATTGAAATCAATATGCATCTTTATCGGTTTTTTTCCCTAAACGAATTTTGACTTGACCATCATCTCCGTCAGTTGCATGTAGATTAAGGACTATGCCTTTGGTAGAACGCTCTCGCTTTTCATCCATATCTGTTTTAAGTTCGTCTTTACGAGGATTTCTAAGGGGAATTCTCAGACGGATATCTGTTCCTTTATTGAAACTGTAAACACCTGACAGAAAAATATTCAGCACACTGGATCTAATCTCCATCGGAGGAATATTCACTTTATCCCTCGATATGCTTAAGGTATTTTTCAGGTTCATAAACTTGATATTCGAAAAATCACGTTTTGGAAATGCGAAATTGCCTATTTTGTACATGGGCTCGAAATTAACAAGAGAACCCTTGCGGATATCAAAAGTAACTTTCCAATTAAGTCGTGTTTATGAATTGACCATAAACTGTCTCTTCAATGCACATCCTCCAGAGCTACTGAAATACCCGGAAAACCACGAATCAAAGACGGTTCCATTCTATTTATTGTTAGTTTACCATTCAAATTTTCATTCAACTGCGTTATAGAAGTGAGTATTTCCTTTTTATGGGTATAAACCTATACTGCCAGCCCGATCCAGGCAAGCGAAAAAAGTGTTAAAATCAGACCCCCAACCCTGAAAGTAATTTTTAAGCAAAACGACATCAATATCAATTAATTTAAATGAACAATATAATACCCAAATTAATCAAAAGTTAAGCAAATAAATCAAGTAAAACTTTAGATTTTTGTTGAGTATAGCCTCAGTTTTAATAAATATAATCTATAAATCCGTACTTTTGCGGCAAATGATTGCAATAAATAACTTAACATTCGAGATCGGTGCAAGGGCATTATATGACGATGCAAACTGGCATATAAAACCAGGGGAAAAGATTGGCTTAATTGGGGCAAATGGCACCGGAAAAACCACCCTATTAAAAATAATTGTTGGCGACTATGCACCAACCCGTGGTACAATTTCAATGGCTAAGGATATCAAGATTGGGTATCTTAATCAGGACTTGCTTTCCTACCAATCGGATAAGAGTATTTTACATGTAGCCATGGAGGCCTTTGAACGTCAGAATCAATTACATACAGAAATCGAGGCCATTCTAAAGAAGCTGGAAACAGAATATACCGACGATTTAATAAATAAATTAAGCGACAAACAGCATGAGTTTGAGGCCCTAGATGGTTACAGCATTGAATATAGGGCACATGAAATCATGGCCGGACTTGGATTCAGTGAAACAGATACCCATCGTACACTTTCAGAGTTTTCGGGTGGATGGCGTATGCGTGTTATGCTGGCACGTATTCTCTTGCAAAGCCCTGATATTTTGCTGCTTGATGAGCCTACCAATCACCTGGATCTTCCTTCAATCAAATGGCTTGAAACTTACCTTCAGGCATTTGAAGGTGCAATTGTAATTGTTTCCCACGACAGATATTTTCTGGATCGTGTAGTTAAGAAAATTGTTGAATCGAGAAAGGGTAAATTAATACCTTATGCCGGGAATTACAGTTTTTATGTAGAGGAAAAAGGCTTGAGGGAAGAAATACAAAGCGGACAATTCAAAAATCAACAGGCTAAAATCAGACAGGAAGAGCGTTTGATTGAGCGGTTCAGGGCCAAAGCCAGTAAAGCAAAGATGGCTCAATCGCGGATAAAGGCACTTGAAAAAATGGAACGGGTTGATGATGTGGATGATGATAACCCTTCTGTTAACTTTAGTTTCAAATTCAGCAAGCAATCCGGGAGGCATGTAATCAGAATTGAAGATTTAACCAAAGCTTATCCGGGTGTACCCATAGTACATAATGCTACTGCAACCATTGAAAAAGGTGATAAAATTGCGCTAATCGGAGCTAACGGGCGTGGTAAATCAACGGTTCTGAGAATCATTGCCGGGGCAGACAAAAAATTCACAGGAATGTGCGAGACCGGGCACAATGTAACTCAAACCTTTTTTGCCCAGCATCAGCTTGAAGCGCTGCACCTTGAAAATTCTTTGATCCAGGAGCTGCAGGCATTTGCACCAAAACATACGGAAACAGAACTGCGTTCAATTTTGGGATGTTTTCTCTTTACAGGAGATGATGTTTTCAAGAAAATCAAAGTTCTTTCAGGTGGAGAAAAATCACGCGTCGCACTTGCTAAAGCATTAACTGCTGATGCAAATTTCCTCATTCTGGATGAGCCTACAAATCACCTGGATATTGCATCTGTAAATATTTTGATTCAGGCATTAAAACAATATGAAGGTACTTTCATTGTAGTTTCTCACGATAGGTATCTATTAGACAATGTCGCCAATAAAATCTGGTTTATAGAAGATCAGGAGATTAAAGAATACCCAGGAACTTATGCTGAATACGAGGAATGGAACTCCAAAAGAGTTTATGTTCCTAAAGTGCTGAACCAAGCCCCTAAAAAAGAGGAAAAAAAGGAAGAAAAACCAAAAATTCCTAGCGAGAACAAGGGAAATGAACTAAAAAAACTCAATCAAACGCTTCAAAAGCTTGAGGAAGATATTGCTGAACTTGAAAAGTCAGTGAAAGACGCTGAAGCAAAACTTTCCAAAGAAGAAATTTACAGTGACCCTGAGAAACTATCTGAAGCCAACAGACTTTATCAGCAATTAAGTCCGCGTTTATTAAAAGCACAGTCTGAATGGGAACGCATGGCCGAAGAAATTATGGAACTTGAAGGGAAATAACAACCCTTCTTCCATTTCAAGACAGGAATATTAATACCTAATTGAATGAAGAAATCATTGCTTCTGCTCTTCTTTGTTGTTATTACCTCACAACTTCATGCACAGAAAAAAGTGCGGGTACGCCCCGCTGAGGCTCCGCAAAATATCACCAGATATGAAAATTACACCTATATCCCTGAAATAAAATCCGTAGAATTTTACAACCGAAGCAAAGAACAATCCATTCCGGTATATATTCTTGGTAGTCAAGATAATCTGATACTTGGGTTTGACGACCTGCGCGAAGGAAGCCGCAATATCAGCTATTCAATTGAACATTGCGATTCTGAATGGAATAGTAGCCGCCTTTCTCCAATTGACTTTGCTGATGGATTCAGTGAAGACCGGATCAATGATTATCGAAACTCGTTTAATACACTTCAAAAATTTACCCATTACGAACTCAGTATCCCAAATCTGACGATCAAACCCAAGTTGTCGGGTAATTATCTGCTCAAAATTTACGAGGATAATGATCCCCGCAGGATATTGATTACCAAAAGATTTTTTGTGGTTGAACCAATTATCGGTATTGCTGCAGAACTTAACAGATCGAATAGTGTGGCTAATCGTGATCAGATGCAGAAGCTCAATGTTCTGGTAAATCACGGTCAATTACAAATAAATAATCCCTACCTGGATACAAAAATAAAAGTACTTCAAAATGGCAGATTTGACAATGAACAGACCTTAAAGCGTCCTACATTTATCAGACCAAGTCAGTTAATTTATAATGATCTCAGAACCCTTGATTTCAAGGGAGGAAATGAGTTCAGACGCTTCGACTTGAGGAGTTTACGATTCCGAACAGAACGTGTTGCCCGTATTATTCAGGATTCAGTTAATACTGTGATTTTACAACCTGATATGGTTGAGAACCGATCAAACTATACCTTTAATTTTGATGAAAACGGAACCTTTTTT
>CAMBFY010000112.1 GCA_945865415.1 Sphingobacterium thalpophilum | reverse complement strand
AGAAATAAGATCTTCCTGATTTCTTTCCTGAATTTGAAGTTCTTCTAATAAGCCGACATTAAGCATAACCATTTCAGGTTTACTAAATGAAGCTGGATTTTCAAGTTGATAAAACTTAGGGGGTAATGATAAATAAGAATACTCTAATTTAATCATTGGTTTTTTCTGCATGACTGATGAGATTATTGATTTCGATGTATTCTAGTGCTCGCTCATCCGTTGCCTCTAATACAACTTTTGGCGCGCAGCCTGCTTCAAAAGCTTCTTTCCATCTTAATGCACATAGACACCATTTATCTCCGGGCTTTAGTCCCGGAAAACTATATTCCGGTCGGGGTGTAACCAAATCATTCCCTTTGCTTTTTGAGTAGTTTAAAAATTCCGCTGTAAGAATAGCACATACTACATGTTTCCCATTATCATCCTTGTTCGTTCGGCATAATCCGTCCCTGTAAAATCCGGTTAAAGGATTTTTACAACATAATTTCAGTGGTTCTCCAAAAATATTTTTCATGTCTAAACCTTTTTCATATTTTTTTCTTGGATCAAATATCCTTTTAATTCTCTTGAATTATGATCCCTTTAAAAGAGAAAAAAACTTATCCTGATTTTTGTCTTTTCAGGAAATGAATTTCCTATCTGAATCTACCCATAATCACAAAACCCAAGGATCAAACTGGAACCATCACATTCTTAATTTATTCCTTCTGCCCCTTTGTATACTTAGCCACAGTCCCAACCGGAGCAATCCAGATCCCATTTGCAGGGTTTTGCGCATATTCGATCAACTTTTTCAGCATACTCAAGCGGGTGGTTTGATTACCGGATGCTCCCATTTCATGACCGGCAAGAACCAGCCAGGCACCGCTCTTTTTCGCGTTTTCAATAAGTGGTAAAATTTGCTCAAAATCTTTACCATCCATTTCCATCCCGGTTAACTGGGCAAGATCACAAAATTGAGGAGCATTAGGGCCTTCATCAAGCCAGCCTCTGCCACTGAGAAATAGTTTTGATACAACAGGTACATAACTTTTCGTGTTTTCGCCTCTGCCGATATAGGTTTGTCCGCAAGGGTAAGCAAACACCTCAGCTTCAACTCCAAGTAATTCCTTAATGTGCTTATTAGCCAGAATTAATTCATTGCGCATTTGTTTCAGGGTATAATTCTCTATGGCTTTTTGTCTTGACCATGGAAAATTACCTGTACAAGGATGGTTAAAAGAATGATTCCCTATTTCATGTCCATTTGCAACCGCCTTCTTCCAGCCCTCAAGCCTTTGTTTGACAGAATTTGGAACCACGTAAAATGTGCCTTTAACTCCATATTGATCAAGCAAGGTAGTGCCGGCATCTACCTGACTTGCCCTTGCATCATCGAAACTTAAACTGATTGCAATTTGTTTTCCCTCTGGCCAGGCAAATGTTGTTTCAGCTTGTTGCGCTAAAAGCATTTCAGAAGAAGAGAAAATTGATAATAGGAATAGAAATGTAATCTTGTATAAGAAAATTAGATTTCTGTTGAGGATTTGCGGAATTGATTTCATTTTGTTTACAGATTTTGGTTTAATCGACTTTTATATAAACCCTCGAAGTATTTCTTTCCTTCGATTACCTCAGCCAGGTTATTTTCCATTTTATGTTCACATTCAACATGAATCACTCCCTTGAAATGCTGACGCTTTAATTCATCAATTATTGGAGGGAACTTAATTACACCCTTGCCAATAATTACATCATTTGCTTCAGGATTATCAGATTGATGAATGTCTTTTAAGTGTACTCCAAGAATATTTCCTTCCAGTTTTTTAAGACAATCAGCAGGATCCAGTCCGCTTCTTTCCCAATGTCCAAGATCCGCACAAACACCAAAATTTGGATGGTCTTTCATGGCAGCGATTACAGAATCAGGATGCCAATAAAGGCTTTTTCCCTTCGCATGCTCATGAATGGCTACCTTAATATTATAAATTCCTGCAAGACTATCCACTATTTCCCATGAATCCTTCTCTGGTTCAGATACAAGGTGCTGCATATTCATAGCTTTGGCCATCTCAAAATAATACTTCCAGTCGGCTTCATTTTTAGCACCACTTACATACATAGATTGCATTTGAATATTCTTATTGCGGAGCATTTCCATCATTTTACTGATGTCTTCTTCAGTCATTTCAGCCATCGTTTTATCATTGAATTCCTTACCCATCTTATGAAAAGAAAATCCTTCAACATAATTAACTCCGGCACTGTCTGCCTTATCTAGGGCATCAGCAAATGAAAAGCGGTTGAATGAGTACAAGGCTACTCCCATATTCCATTCGGCGTTTTCTTCCTGAACTTTTTTGGAATTATCAGTACATCCAATAAATGAACCCGCGAGAAGGCATATATACCAGAGACTATTTTTTAATGCTTTCATTTTACATTGATTTTAATGATGAATTTTTATTTGCTTTTAATAAGACTTAGTTTAATTTCCCGCAGATCTAACATTCCGGCATCAATAGATGGCTTGTTTGATCTGAACACGATTTTCTGCCGGCCCGGTTTTAGTTTGATTGTACCAATATTTTTGGATTTGAATGTTTCCCAGGAACCGCTGCGGGCAATAGTTCCGGTCAATTTTTGTTTGCCGGCTTCCAGCAGAAATTCATTACCTGCTGTTTCATCAGAAACTGACCAAACCAATTCGGCATGATATTCGCCTTCAAGTTCAACGTCCACATCCCACTCAACCCGGTCTAGATTAGTAAACCATCCAAAAGCCCACCATTCAGGCATATATTTAATTTTCGGACCAATGCCCTTGCCATTACGGGCAGAAAGTCTGAAAGTACTACCATCTGTTTCTGATTGAACCGTGCTAGGTTTATTTTGGGTTTGTGGCTGCGATGTTGGAGCACTCTTCATTTCTCCCTCAAGGTAGCCAATAACAGCTTCTTTTACATGTTTCTCCACGACAGGAGTGTACGGTGAAACGGTTTCAATTTCATATCCTCCATGTTTCCATTCTTTTTCTGTAGGCAGATATCCGAGCCAGCCATTTGTATAACCAAAGAAAAATGTAAAGGGAAAGGGTGAGCGATCACGGATTTCATTTGAGATCTCACAAAATAGTTCTACTGGTAAACTCCATATGGCCACATCTTCATTGATTTTCAGGAACCTTGCTGGTAGCAGCACCATATGATCTCCATTTGCAGAGGTCTGGCTATATCTGGCTAAATCCTTGGGCCAGCTTAAATTGGGCTTTCTCGGAGTTTCTATGATCAGTGATCCTGTAAATAACTTAACATCAGAACGTACGGATACAATTTCTTTATTAGCAGACAGAATTTTGTCACCCAGCAAAACTCTGAACTGACTCAAATGTCCAGCTTTTGGATTTGGATATACACTGTAAATAGGTGCCAGATTACCCGCTGCACCATTAATGAAGAGGAGAGGGACACCTAATTTTTGTTCGACATATTCGGATACAATTCCTGGAGCATCACCACTGATCTCGGTTTGAGCAGGGCCAAGTACTGTTCCATGGATTGCATAATTGGCTATCAGGGCAAGTGGACTTCCATCTTCTTTATCCAGGCGAATTAAACCAATTTTACGATCAACGGCACCTTCCGGGTTTAATCCAAGAGAAGATTTTCCATCTACATCTATCGCCCGGCGGTTAATATTGGCCAAAGAAAACCCCCATCCAACACCGAGTTTAGCTTTAACCAGTTTACTTCGGGCTTCTGTAATTCCTTTTATCAGAGATTGTTCTACCATTGAGGTATATGCGGTATCTACATCGTGTTTATACCGATCGCCCATGAAAACTTCTGGAAGGCCTGGAACACCAACTTCTGGTGCGGAGTGGGTATGGGTTAAGGTCCACCAAAAATTTTCGGGGTCAATTCCAAGATCTTTCTGCAGGATTTCTGCAACATGATCATATTCTGAAGGTGACATCACACAGATATCCGTAGAAACTAAAAAGAATTGCTTCACTCCATCGTCCATTGCTACTATACGATGGTAAATGCGGTCATTGATACCGGTTGATTTCCTTGCTGCATAACCCAGCAACATTTTCGGTTCATCAGGTGTTATGTCAACTTTGACCACTGATGCCTTGAATACTTTAGCAGGCTGTTGGGCCACAGCAATTTTGGTGATGATTATGACTATCCCTAGTAGCAGAAATATTAATCTCTTGATTTTCATACTTTTATTTTTATTGGATACCTGGGTCATAATCTAAAATTTGCGTAAAAATGCCAGAAGATTTGCCATTTCCTGTTTGCTGATCTTTTTTTCCAATCCGGAAGGCATTGCAGAAATTTCCATGCTTTTTATCTCCTTAATGTCCTGACGATTGATGGTTTTTTCAAGTTTTCCATTGTTTTTTAAGGTTAATGCTACATCTGATTCACTTGAAATAATTCCCTGATGTGATTCGCCATTTTTTAATTCGACATTCCATAGGTCATAACCACTTGAAATTGAAATATTTGGATCAAGAATATTAGCCATAATGATTTCAGCTGTCCAGTTGTGAATTGTTCCAAGATCAGGTCCGAGTTCAACACCCAATTTTCCCCTTACCTGGTGACAAATTGCACAGTTCTGCAAATAAACATTCTGTCCTTTTGTAGCATCTCCTTTTAGCACAAGTGCTTCCTGATAGGCTTTATTTACCTTTTTACCGTATTCTTCATTTTTCGTAAACAGGGTTCTGGCTTTATTACGTAACAGATCATCTTTATTTTGCATCAGCTGAACGCTTCTGCCAAAACTAACACTGCTTGCCTGAACCTGATTTTTTTCAATTGCATTTAGGAGCAGCTTAATTCGGTCATTATTCCCCAGAAATGTTCCAATAGCGGCATCTCTTATTTCTGGGGTCAGGACTGCCCATTTTTGCAGAACATATTCACTAAGCACGGTTCCCGGCACTTTATTTAATGTTTTTAATGCGGCAAATTGAACAATTGTTTGTTCCTGTGGTATGATCAATCCTTTCAATAAATTACTAAATGTTCCGGGCTCAGTCAATGCAAGGAAATTTATAGCTTCAACTCTTTTATCATCAGGAAGACTACGGTTTGCAGCTACTACCAATGTTCTATTTACCGCAGCTTTAATTTCCGGACCATTACTTAATCCGATTACTCTCAACATATCAAGCGCACCTTTTCGAACCTCGACGGACTGATGATAGAAAAAGGTATTGATCAATAAGTTTTGTTCTTCTTTAAAGGCATTAATTGATTCCGGAGATTTAGATTTTTGAGATTCCATACCTATTGCAATTCCTTCAAGCATTGCCCCCTTCCATTGATTGTCCCCGACTGATCCATTCTGGACTGAACTTTTAATGAGCTTTTTTACCGAATTCTGGTCACCTCCATTAGCAATCATGGTTGCCAGTCTTTGAACCAGTAATGAGTAGGCAGGTATACTAGCTTGGTAATTCTTAAGCACTTCTTTTAAAATTGATTCTGTTTGGGATGATGGGGCACTTAAAGCAGCAATCTGGGTCCATTTATCATTGATATCCTGAAATAATAGTTTATTTCTTTCCGTTGCTGATTCACTTGAATTATCATACCCTAAGCTTAATAATAATTGCAGCCTGACTTTTGGATCTTTGTCATTTTGAACTGACCTGAGGGTTTTAAATAGTTGTGGAAAATCCCGGAAATGAAGTTCAGCAAGTTTGATAGCATTAACCCGGATTCCTGATTCTGTATCTTGTAAGGCTTGTTCTATTATGTCTGGACGTAATTCACCCAGACCTTCAAGGGTCCACAATGCATGTAGTCTGCCCATCGGGGATTGTGGATTATTAGCCATTTTTAGAAGTGAAGGAATAATATTCTTGTCTTTTCGGTCAACTAAGAGCCGCTGAGAGTTAGTTCTCCACCATCGGTTGTTATCTGAGAGATGTTGTACCAATTTTTCGCTACTTTCATTTCCCAGATTGATTCCTTTAGTGATTTTAAAGGATTTTTGTCCGCTTGCCGTAATCCGGTAAATCCGACCCATGTCAGATCCATCATATAATCCTCCTTCCTTAACCGCCTTTTCTGACATCCACTCCGGTGACTCAATCACTCTGCGGTAATAATCCAGCATATAAAGTGCACCATCCGGACCAACATAAAAATTAACCGGACGCGACCAGGCATCGGTTGAAGTGAGAAATTCTTTATTACTTAAGATTGCACTTGCCTCGAAACTTGAGCCTTTATCTTTCAGGATGTCTGCATGTACCAGGTTACTGACAGGTTCTGCCATAAAGCTGATATTCTTATCAAATGGAGCCGGAAATGCACCTCCATCGTAAACTGTTATTCCGCAGCCAGATGTCATAACCCCCACATCAGTAAGTAGTTGCCTGTCGGGATGTGTAGTGGTTGGAAAGACCTCTGGTGCGTTCAGGTGGTCTGACATGTGTTGGATGGATTTAGAAATAACCAGGTTCTTGTTCCGCTGGAAATAGCGATTTGCTATAACTTCATGATAGCCCTGATTGGAATTGTTGCATCCGAACCAGTTGCCCCATTGATCAAATGCATGACCAAATTGGGTTTGATAGGATAGTGTTTCTATCCATTTTTTATCCGGCATAAATCGGATGGAAAGACCATTGGCATTTTTTGGTAATTTCTGTGCCTCTGGTGATCCCGGGAAAATAATTTCTGAACCTTCATCACCGAATTCTTCTTTATATTCACGTGTTGAAGTTGCACCCTGATGCCCGATATAAATCCAGTTATCAAGTCCGTACATTGGATTATTGGTATTATGCTGCGGATTTGATAGTGCAAATCCACTAAGTACTGTGTCGCGGATATCTGCTTTACCGTCCTGATCTGAGTCCTCAAAATAGAGTAAATTAGGGGCATCTGTTACCAGAATGCCTTTTTTCCATCTCATTACACCCGCAGGAAGTATTAAGTTGTCTGCAAAAACTACTCGTTCATCCATTTTCCCATCCTCATTATTATCCTTAAGTAGAATAATCTTTCCGTTTCCACTTACATCCAGAGGATAGCCATGCATTTCAACCACATACATATTACCGAATTCGTCAATTTCCATGTCTACCGGATCTGAGATCAGAGGTTCTGCAGCAATTAATTCGATTTTAAAACCTGGAGGAACTTCAAATGTTGATAAAGCGTGTTCTGTATCAACTGCAGAGGTTCCTGATTTTTCTTTACAACTGATAAACAATAAGCTTATTAAAAGAAAATGAAATACTATTCGAAATAAATTGCTGGTATAGTGTCGCATGGAATTTTCTTGTTTTAAGGAAGTCAAATCGTTTTTGTCAGTTTAAAGCTAATTATTCTGTCTATTGTTTTCATTCAAATTTTATCAATGTTAAATAGAATTGTTTAATTCGCTTTAGACGTTTAGTTTTTTATCTTCCTTAAAATAGTTTAAATTGAAAATAGGAATTAGTTTCCTTTAATAACGATATTAAATTCCAGATAAATCGTACTTTTTAATAAATTTACTAAAGCATATCAAAAGCTGATATAAATAATTGAATTCAGGTCCCTTAGTTTTAAAAGATTCTGCAACATGAAGAAAGCTACTTTTTTGTTATTGATTTCCTTTTTTTTCCAGCTCACCCTTTTTGGTCAAGAATCTGTCCTTCATGCCAATCGTTTTATTGCAACCCTCAATGACGCTCAAAAGGCAGAGACCATATTTCCATTTGATGTTGATGAACGATATAATTTTCATTTCGTACCGATGAAGAGAAGGGGAATAACCTTTAATGAAATGAATTCTAAACAGAATTCATTGGCGTTGGAATTGCTGAAATCTTGCCTTGGAGAAGATTCCTTTAAAAAAACCAAGGAAATCATGCAATTGGAGCTTGTGTTAAAAGAACTGGAAAAACGGAAACCTGAAGATAATTATCGGGATCCGGGTAATTATCACTTTACCATTTTTGGAAACCCCTCTCCAAACAGCATCTGGGGTTGGAGGTTTGAAGGTCATCATATCTCATTTAATTTCTCATTTAATAAAAAAGTACTGGTGTCAGGTACCCCTGGTTTTATGGGTAGTAACCCGGCTATTGTACTTAACGGACCAATGGCAGGCAAACAAGTCTTGAAAGATGAATCTGATAAGGGTTTTTCTTTAATTCAATCATTAAATGTAATACAGTTAAAAAAGGCCATTATCGATACCGTTGCCTTTAAAGACATACTTACTTTTGATAAACGCAAGGCACTTTTGGGTAATCCGGAGGGTATTAAATATTCAGAATTAACCAAAGTGCAACAATCATTATTACTGCAATTGATCAGCGTATATGTTCACAGATACAGAAATGATTTTGCTGAAAAAATGATGCAGGATATCAAGAAACAAGGTTTAGATAATATTTGGTTCGCATGGGCGGGTTATACAAAGCCTGAAATTGGTAAAGGGTCATATTACAGGTTACAGGCTCCGACAATTGTTATTGAGTATGATAACACTCAAAACAACGCTAATCATGTTCATTCAGTTGTTCGTGATTTAAAGAATGATTTTGGAGGTGATCTGTTATTGGAGCATTACAAAAAAGGTCACTCTCATTAATGTTTTCACATTTATTTAGGCAATAAAAACAGAGTT
>CAMBFY010000111.1 GCA_945865415.1 Sphingobacterium thalpophilum | reverse complement strand
AATCGTCTGGAATATTTTGATCATGCTGATGATTCAATTGTTCGTGGATGGCGTTCCATTCATGTAACTGATGGTGATCAGCCTTATATGGACAAGTGGTGGGTTCCGGGACTTTCAATCGGTTACGAACACTCATTTGTGCATCAGGTAGCTGATTTTTTGAAATGCCTGGAAACTGGTGAGGCCTGCTCTCCTACCTTTAAAGAAGCTCTGGAAACTCAAAAGGTATGTGAAGCAGTGATAGATTCTGCAAATTCAAGAAGCTGGAAAACTATCTAGGTAATTTTGTTTTCAGAATATCTAATCATTAAATATTAAACCATTTTATAATTATTGACCATGTTCAAGAAATATAATTCAATTCAAGGGTATCTGTTAATGGGAATTCTCCCGCTTTTTGTAATCCTTGCAGGTTATAAAATGGTTGATATTACTGGGATAAAACAAAAAGGCTTCGTTCAAATTTTTGATGGTAAGACACTCAATGGCTGGGAAGGTGATCCGACATACTGGAGGGTTGAAAACGGTAATATTGTTGGAGAAATAACGCCAGCTACCTTACTTAAACGTAATTCATTTTTGATTTGGCGGGGTGGAACGCCTGCTGATTTTGAACTTACTTTAGAGTTCAAAATCACTCCGGAAGGCAATAGTGGAATCAATTACCGGAGTGAAGAACTAAAAGATATCCCATTTGCTTTAAAAGGTTATCAGTTAGATATTGATGGGGCAAACCGGTATACAGGCCAAAATTATGAAGAGCGTGGAAGAACTACCCTAGCCTACAGAGGGCAAAAAACAGAAATAAGTGCTCAAAATGCAACAAACTCCGTTGGCTCGATACAGTCAAAAATTAAAAATAATGCATGGACTGATTTAACTGTTGCAGGTTCTTTAGGGGAATCTGATGCCTTATTGCAAAAAATTAAAATTGAAGACTGGAATACCTGTCGTCTGGTAGCAAAAGGAAATAGTTTGAAACACTATATCAATGGAGTATTGATGAGTGAGGTTATAGATAATGACCTAGTTAATGGAAAGTCTAAAGGTTTGTTAGGAATGCAGGTTCATGTTGGGCCACCAATGAAAGTAGAATACCGCAAAATAATGATCAAGCAATAAGGCAAAAAAAAGAAAAGACATGAAGAAAAATCTAGTTTTAGTTATAGTGGTATTGTTGACAATATCAAGTATGATGCTTATCGAGGCTTGTAGTTCTGCAAGTTCTAAACAGGTTTATAACCTATCTGATACCTTGTTAACTGAAGAGCAGAAACGTTTTTCTTCAAATGCTTTAAAAGGCCTTTACATCGGTGCTGGTTTGAAAATCCAAACGATGGCAACTGAACCAACCTTAGTAAATCCAACAAATATTGATGTGGATGAACGTGGAAGAGTCTGGGTAACTGAAGCTTATAATTATCGCTTTAAAATCAACAATAATCAACCAAGGACTGAGGGTGATCGGATCTTAATCCTGGAGGATAAAGATGGAGATGGTCTACTCGAAAGCAGTAAGGTATTTTACCAGGGTCCTGAAATAAATGCTCCCTTAGGAATCTCAGTATTGGGTAACAAGGTAATTATATCTCAAAGCCCCTACGTATGGATATTTCACGATGATAATGGTGATGATAAAGCAGATCGCAAAGAAATACTCTTCCAGGGCATTGGCGGGGAACAGCATGACCACGGTATGCACTCTTTTACGTTTGGGCCTGATGGCAAACTTTATTTCAATTTTGGTAATTCAGGTCAAACTTTAAAGGATAAAAATAACCAGGTTGTGTTAGATCAGGATGGAGATGAAATTGGACCGGGAAAATACCGCGAGGGAATGGTTTTCCGGTCTGATCAGGATGGTTCAAATGTAGAATGTCTGGGACATAATTTCCGAAATAATTTTGAGCTTGCAGTGGATAGCTATGGTACAATCTGGCAAAGCGATAATGATGATGATGGCAACCGTGGTGTCAGGATTAACTATGTTATGGATTATGGAAACTATGGCTACAAAGATGAAATGACCGGTGCAGGCTGGCAGGCAAAAAGAACCAATCTTGAGGATTCTATTCCGCTTCGCCATTGGCATTTAAATGACCCCGGAGTGGTACCAAATCTGTTGCAAACAGGAGCAGGTTCTCCAACAGGGATTTTACTTTATGAAGGTTCATTGCTTCCACAGCAATTTCAAAATCAAATAATCCATTCAGATCCCGGTCCTAATGTGGTTCGGGCATATCCTGTTAAGAAAGATGGAGCCGGATATACTGCAGGAATTATTAATATTTTAAAAGGAGAAAATGACCAATGGTTCCGTCCTTCGGATGTTTGTATTGCTCCGGATGGATCACTTATTGTTGCTGATTGGTACGATCCGGGAGTTGGAGGTCACAGGGTTGGGGATTTACAAAGAGGCCGTATTTACAGAATTGCACCTGACGTTTCAGAATATAAAATTCCATTACAAGATTATAGCACTCCAAAAGGAGCTATTACAGCACTCCAGAATCCGAATCTTGCAATCAGAAGACATGCATGGCTAGCCCTGCATGAAATGGGTAAAAAGGCTGTTCCAGCTCTTGAAAAATTATGGAGAGGTTCAGCAAATCCAAGGATGCGAGCCAGAGCATTTTGGGTGTTAGTAAAAATGCCTTCCGGGAAGAAATACATCAATGAGGCCATAACAAATTCTAATCCTGACATCAGAATAACGGGCTTAAGGGCAGCTAGACAATTAAAATTGGATCTGATTCCCCTTGTGAAAAAATTAGTTAATGACCAGGATCCACAGGTCCTAAGAGAATTAATTTTAGCCTTGAGACATCATAAATCCACTGAAGCTCCTGAATTATGGGCCTATTTAGCCAGTAAGCATAAGGGCACAGACAGATGGTATTTGGAAGCACTGGGTATTGGTGCCGATAAACAATGGGATAGTTTTTTTGAAGCCTATCTAAAGCTAAATAAAACTCCATTACTCAATCCTGGAGGTAGAGATATTATTTGGCGTGCACGTACTGAAAAAACCCTTCCACTATTGGCGCAGCTGGCTTCTGATAATGAGACTGAACTTAAATCCAGATTACGCTATTTCAGAGCATTCGACTTTCAAACCGGAGCTTACAAAGCAAACACGCTGGCCAAAATGATCGCAGATAATCCGACAGGAAATATTGAGTTTAAAAGTCTGATTTTAAGCCATCTGGATCCAAAAGATGTAAAAAAATCTCCCCAGATAAACAAAACTTTAATGGAAGTTTTAGAAGCTGTTTCAGGGAAGGTTGAGTATGTGGATTTGGTAAGAAAGTATCAACTACAAAGTGAAACTACAAACCTGCTTGAATTGCTTATCGCAAAATCAAATGAACAGATTGGTGTGGATGCTGCCAGATTATTATTGGAGTTAAAAGGAAGTTCTGCACTGAACCAGGTGTTGAACGGTTCTGATTCAAATCGTATTAACGCTTTATTAACAGCTCTTGGAGGTGTCGGAAATACCGAGTCTATTTCCATATTAGAGCATATTATTCTTTTGAGTAACCAAACTAATTTAGTCCGCGGAAAAGCGGCTGAAATGATAGGAAAAAGCCGTTCTGGCGAAGATCGGGCCTTAGAGTTATTACGTACAAAAAAGGCGCCTGCAGAGCTTGTTAGCTATTTTGTTTCCGGACTGAAGGGAAGCAGACGTAAAGCTGTTTATGATGAATCCTTAACTTTTTTACCTGAAGCAGTAAAGAATATCAATCAAAAGTCGTCAATAACGTTAAATGAATTACTCACTTTAACAGGAAATACCAGAAATGGTGCAGCAGTGTTCAAAAGATCTTGTAATGTTTGCCATCAGGTGGGCAATGAAGGCCAAGATGTTGGTCCGAAGCTTACCGAAATTGGTTCCAAATTGCCTAAAGAAGGACTATTTGATGCGATAATGAGACCATCAGCAGGTATTAGTTTTGGATTTGAAACCTGGCAAATCGAGATGAAAGATGGCACAAGTATCTTTGGAATTATTTCAAGCAGAACTGGATCAGAAATTGAGATAAAATTACCTGGAGGAATCAATCAAAAAATCTTAACCAGCACTATTAAAACAACAAAACTTTTGTCTGAATCGATGATGCCTGAAGGCATGCATGAAACTATGACCAAACAAGAGCTCGCAGATATCATTCAATACATGACTGAATTAAAGAAAAAAGGATAAAAAGACCTGTTTTTAATCATTCAAAATATCCTAAATTAATCGCTAATTATCAAACCGTTAATACACAATAAAAAATGAAATTCGGCATTAACACTTTTCTGTTTACCTCTCCATTTACAAATGCGAGTGTTGATTTATTTCCAAAATTCAAAGCCTGGGGCTTTGATTCTGTTGAAATTGCGATTGAGGATCCCTCGCATATTGATCCACATATTATCAGGAAGGCCCTGGATGAATCTGGCTTAAAATGTGGTTCAATTTGCGCAGCTATGGGACCTGGACGTGATCTCAGAGGAACTCCTGAGGACCAGCAGACAGCCATTACCTATATAAAAAGCATACTTGACATGATGCCGGTTTTAGGCTGTGGCATACTCATTGGACCACTTTACTCGGCAGTGGGAAGAGCAGAACTAGTAGGTAAGGAGGATTATGCCAACCAATGGGCTACTGTGGCAGGGCATTTAAAAATGCTTGCTGATTATGCCGAAAAATTAGGACTCCAAATGGCGATCGAACCATTGAACAGATATGAAACTGACTTTATCAATACCTGTGAACAGGGATTAAAAATGGTCAATGAGGTGAAGAGTAAAGCTTTGATGCTTCAGCTGGATACCTATCATATGAATATTGAAGAAAAAGACCCATACCAGGCCATTTTGAATGCTGGAAGTAAATTAGGACACTTCCACGCCTGCGGATCTGACCGTGGAACACCAGGCGGTGATCAGATCAATTGGGAAAGAATTAGTTCGGCATTAAATCAGGTAAAGTATGACGGTGAAGTTGTTATCGAATCCTTTATTCCGGATATCGAAATGATTGCTAAAGCAGCATCGATCTGGAGGCAATTTGAACCATCGCAGGAGGATATTGCAATAAAAGGATTGAAATTTTTAAAATCCTGTTTAATTAAATAAAATCAGAATCTTAAGGTATATTTTTCAATAAAACATCCACCCATTTATTGCAGACAAATATCCGCTGACTCATTCTATTTTTAACAAACATCAGACAGCAAATAGAAATCTGATATCATTTCTTTATATTGGTAAACAAGAGAAATCTTTCCCTTGTTGATTTTTTTATATTTTTTATCTAAAACCTTATGTTATGGATTCAAGACGTAATTTTTTGCAAAAACTTGGCGCTTCAGCGCTCACATTATCAATATCCGGCGATGGTTTTGCCAGTGCCTCGGAATTTTTAAATCAGCCATACGAAGGACCTGTTCTTCGGGTTGCAATCATGGGACTGGGCAGTTACGGCACAAGGGTAGCTGATGCCATGCAGGCCTGTACAAAGGCTAAATTAGTTGGGGTGATTAGTGGTACACCTGCTAAAATAAAAAACTGGCAGAGCAAGTATTATATTCCTGAAGGTAATTGTTACAATTATGAAAATTTCGACCTGATCAAAGATAATCCTGAAATTGATGCGGTATATGTCATTACACCAAATGCCCTGCATCACGATCAGGTATTACGGTTAGCCAAGGCTGGTAAACATGTTATTTGCGAAAAACCCATGGCCTTAAATGCGAAAGAGGGGCAGGAAATGATTGATGCCTGTAAAAAAGCGAATGTTAAATTACTCGTAGGATACAGAATGCATTTTGAACCTAAAACCTTAGAAATAATCAACATGCGGAAAGAAGGTGAATTCGGTAAAGTCATGTTTTTCCAAGGCTTATGCGGATTCAAAATTGGCGACCCAACGCAGTGGCGACTAAATAAACAATTAGCCGGAGGTGGATCTTTGATGGATATTGGAATTTATGCGATCAACGGCGCCCGCTACATGGTTGGCGAAGAGCCAGTCTGGGTTACCGCACAGGAAGCTAAAACCAATCCGGAGAAATTTAAAGAAGGCGTAGACGAAACCATACAGTTTCAATTGGGATTCCCTGGTGGTGCTGTAGCTTCTTGCTTATCAAGCTATAATATTAGTAACCTGGATCGCTTTTTCTTAACTGCCGAAAAAGGATTTGCAGAATTACTACCGTCAACAGGATATGGGCCTATCAAGGGCCGTACAAACAAAGGTGAATTAAATCACACGCATGTTACCCATCAAACTGTACAGATGGAAAAAATGGCCGGAATTATTTTGTCAGGTGAATCAGCCCCTATACCTGTAGATGGAGAAGAAGGTTTGAAAGACCTAAAAATTATTGATGGGATCTACTTAGCGTTGAAAACCGGGAAAAAGATTAATTTAAAATTATAGTTTTCATACTGAAGTACCCCACTTAGCATAAAAGCCAAAAGAATATGACAATAAGTAAAAATAAAACTTTCAAAATGCTGCTTAAAACCCTTGTTCTTATGGCAATTGCCTTAAGTGCATTTAAGCTTGTAAAACCTGATTCTACAGCGTTAAAAATTAAAAAAGGGGATCACATCATTTTAATTGGAAACAACCTTGGTTCAAGAATGATGAACTATGGCTATTTTGAGACTGAAATGCAACTTCGTTATCCAGACAGTATGCTGTATATCAGAAATATGTGCGACGGTGGTGATACTCCTGGTTTCAGACCCCATTCAGGTCGTAAATTACCCTGGGCCTTCCCGGGTGCAGAACAATTTCAGACTGAACTTGCAAAAAACTCAAACAGCGAAGGCTTCTATGATAGTCCGGATACCTGGATCACAAATCATAAAGCCGATATTATTATTGCATTCTTTGGTTATAACGAATCTTTTGAGGGTCTAATGGGCCTTGAAAACTATAAAGCTGAGCTTGAAGCTTTTATAATTCATACCTTAAAACAAAAGTATAACGGAACCACATCCCCTCAACTTGCCCTGGTTTCACCCATTGCCTTTGAGGACCTCTCCGGGAAGTTAGATCTACCAAATGGCAAAATAGAAAATAAAAACCTGGAGCTTTATTCGATGGCCATGAAAGAAGTCGCAGCCAAGCATAAGGTTCATTATTTAGATGTCTTCAACCCCGTTAAGCAGTGGTATGATACAAATGAAAAAGCTATGACCATCGATGGATCACAGCTTACGGAAGCTGCATATGCCAAATTCGCTCCACTCCTGGCTAATGGACTTTTCGGTAAAACCAACATAAAACCGGCAATTGAAGGTAAACGTAAATTAGTTCATGCTGCGGTTCAGGAGAAAAACTGGATGTGGCATAATGATTTCAAAATCCCAAATGGGGTACATGTATTTGGGCGAAGATATAATCCCTTTGGTCAGGATAATTATCCAGCAGAACTAAAAAAGATCAGGGAGATGACAGCCATCAGAGATCAGGCTATCTGGCTTGCATTGAAGGGTGAAAAAATGGACCTGGATGCTGCCGATAAGAATACAACATCCCTTCCAAAAATTGAAACAAATTACAACCCTGATAAAAATGGCAGTCTGAAGTACCTTTATGGTGAAGAAGCCATAGCAAAATTTAAACTTCCAGCAGGATATAAAATTGATTTATTTGCTTCAGAAGTAGAATTTAAGGACATTGAAAATCCTGTCCAGCTCTCCTTTGACAATAAAGGTAGGCTTTGGGTTGCAACCATGCCAACTTATCCGCACTGGCAGCCGGGTGATAAAAAACCGAATGATAAAATCATTATTCTTGAAGATACCAATGGGGATGGCAAAGCAGATAAACAAACCATCTTTCTAGATGGAATACATCTACCTGTTGGTTTCGAAATAGCCCCGGAAGGTGTTTATGTTTCACAGGGGACCAATCTGGTTCTTTACAAAGATACCAATGGTGATAGTAAGGCGGATTCTAAAGAAATCCTGCTAAGTGGTTTTGATGACCATGATACGCATCATGCACATCATGCCTATACCACTGATCCATCCGGAGCAATTTACATGGGAGAAGGAGTTTTTTTACATACAAACGTGGAGACCGCTTATGGCCCTGTACGTGCAACAAATGGAGGTTTTTACAGATATAATCCGGCAAGGCACCATCTTGAAAGAACTGCTCAACTCTCCATACCTAACCCCTGGGGCATTGCATTTGATGAATGGGGGCAGAATTTCTTTGCAGAAACTTCCGGGCCTGATGTTTTGTGGATGATGCCAGGTTCCGTTAAACCAAGATATGGCGTTGCCACACATAAATCAACTAATCTGATAGAAGATAAACACAGGGTAAGACCTACATCCGGACTTGAGTTTATTTCCAGTCGGCATTTTCCAGATGAAGTTCAGGGAGACATGCTGATAAATAATACGATTGGATTCCTGGGTACTAAACAACATATTATGCAGGAGAGTGGTACCGGATATGCAACAAAACACCGTCAAGATTTACTGGTTTCAGAGGATAGAAATTTCCGTCCTGTTGATATGGAATTTGCTCCCGATGGATCGCTGTATATTGTTGACTGGCATAATGTACTGATTGGCCACATGCAACATAATGTACGTGATCCATTGCGCGACCATTCTCATGGACGTAT
>CAMBFY010000110.1 GCA_945865415.1 Sphingobacterium thalpophilum | reverse complement strand
GCTGCTTCAACTTCTGTTGCCATGTCGGCAATTTTAAAAGAAATACCCTGAAAACTGGAGATTGGCTGCCCGAACTGATAACGTTCTTTAGAATAAGAGACAGCGGCCTGCAGGGCACCTTTTGCCATTCCTAATGATAAGGCTGCTATAGAAATTCTTCCCCCATCAAGAATGTACATTGACTGTTTAAAGCCCTCACCTTCCTTACCAAGGAGATTCTCTTTGGGTACATGGCAGTTGTCAAAAATGAGTTCGGTTGTTTCAGAAGCCCGCATGCCGAGTTTGTTTTCTTTTTTGCCATGTGTAAATCCCGGAGTTCCCTTTTCAATAACCAAGGCTGAGATACCCCTCGAATCTCCCTTTTCTCCAGTTCTAACCATAACAACAGCTACATCACCTGATTTACCATGTGTTATCCAATTTTTGGAACCGTTAACTACATAATAATCGCCATCCAGAACTGCTGTAGTATTCATTCCCATTGCATCTGAGCCTGTATTGGCTTCAGTTAAACCCCAAGCTCCTATCCATTCTGCTGTTGCCAGCTTTGTAAGCCAGCATAGCTTTTGCTCATGACTGGCAAAAGCCATGATATGGCCTGTACACAAGGAATTATGTGCTGCAAGAGAAAGTCCGATGGACCCGCAGACCTTTGAAATTTCGGTTATGATGCTTACGTATTCAAAATAGCTCAATCCTGAACCACCGTATTCTTCAGGAACCAGCACTCCCATCAATCCCAGTTCTCCTAATTTTTTGAACGTTTCTACCGGAAAGGTTTGGGCTTCATCCCATTCCATAACATGTGGACGTATATGCTTTTCAGCAAAATCACGTACCATGGTAATAATCATTTGTTGATTTTCAGAGATACTGAAATTCATCCCGACTGATTCGGGAGCTGTAATTGAATGCATAAAAAATTATGGTTAGTTTACAATTATAGCAATTTTGAAGCCCTTTTTTTTCAATATTTGAAATGATAACAGAACAAATCGGTTCACGGTTCAAATATTTGAGCGATAAAGCTATATCCGAACTTAGTTAGAAATTATTTACAGGAAACAAGACTAATAATATGTGAAGAAACCTTTTGTAAATGTTCCCTGGCATTAAGAAAATCAAGGCTTATGACAAAAGCATAAGCGGCAACCTCACCTTCTAATTTTTGAACCAGACGTGTTGCGGCACCAACCGTCCCTCCTGTTGCGAGAAGATCATCGTGAATGAGCACACGTTGACCGGGGTGAATTGCGTCCGTATGCATTTCAAGAGTAGCTGATCCATATTCTAACTCACAGGGTTCTTCTACAGTTTTGAAAGGGAGTTTACCTTTCTTTCTGACAGGCACAAAAGGCACCCCCAACCTATTGGCTAACATGAGTCCGAATAAAAAGCCCCGACTCTCAATTCCGGCAACCACATCGATCTGAATACCTTCCAGTCGGTTTACAAATTCATCAATCACTTCAGTACAAAGTCTGGCATCTTTTAAAATAGGGGTAATATCCTTAAACAAAATACCTGGTTTAGGAAAATCAGCAATATCTCTTAGAAAATTTTCGAGTTTTGTACTTATCATGGGTTAAAAGAAAAATATGGTTCAATTTTACGTATAATTTCTTCATTCAGAATGGCAATTTTCCTTAAATCATCAATAGATTTATATAAACCATGTTGTGTTCGGTATTGAATGATAGCATTCATCTGCTTATAAGTCAAATAAGGATGATGCCTGATTTCTTCAAAAGTAAAGGTATTAATGTTTAACCGGCGTACTAGTCCGGTATTCACCTGGATCTGATCCTTGAGCTGATCATACTTTAAAGAATCCATACCATAAACTTCCAGTAACTGTTCTTTGCGGTAAAAGCCTCCAAGACGTCTTCTGAATTTGATTATCCTTAAGGCAAAGGCCGGACCGATCCCACGAATACGCTCAAGTTCAAGAGAATCAGCTGCGTTTATTTCAATACCAGGTCTACGAATTGGGTCAGAAATAGCTGCTGATCTAATATTTGTTTTAAAAGTCTTTTTATTACTTAACTCATCAGCATTTTTTATCACTATAAAAGGTTCAAGCATGATATATTGCTTTTCTGAAATTGAGTAAATTCTCTTTAAATCTTCCTTTTTGTAAAATTTTCCACCCTTCGACTCATAATTGCGAATTACCTTAATCTGTTTGTAAGATAAACCCAATTTTATCCAGTTTGATTCACTAAGTTTGTTAGGATCAAAATTAAAAAAAACCGGTTTTACCAAACTTAATTCTGGTTCATTATAAATTTTCCTTTGCGGTATTCCAACTTTAGCGGCAGCGGCTCTGAACTCTTCTGCTTCCATACTAAATCTTTCAAAATCATATTTTTGATCTTTAAAAAACAAAGAATACAGTTTGGGTGATACAATGACAATCAGGATTAAGACAAAAAGAACAAAAATACCGTTCAACTCTTTTCTTGAGAAGCTGAAGTATGATCTTAACAGATTTTTAAAGCGATACATGATCCGTTTACAATAATTAAAAGCAATAAAAGATCTGTATTGCTTCGGAATACCGTAATAATGTTTAACGGCATTGGGGGATCATGTCAGGTACAGATTTAATCTAAATATAATTCTAATATTTTAATTACCTATATTCAAATGCAACATATTTTCAGATTAAACTGATAATAAAACCGTATTTTTGCTTCATAACTAACCTTGAATAATCGTATAGGTTCTCAAATGAAAATTATCACTAAAGAAGAATTTTCCAGGGCGACCAAACTCAATAAAGTATATATGCCCGGCTTGGCTTCAATCTTAATGGAAGTCATGAAAATCAATGAGGTAAATAAGGTATTTCAGAAAGCCGAGCATCTTAGTGGGATAAGCTTCATCGATAAAATTCTGCAGGTCATTGGGATTAAAGTAGATTTTGACGAAAAAGAACTTAAAAATTTACCGCAAAACGGGGCATTTATTGTAATTGCAAACCATCCATACGGAGGAATTGAAGGTCTTATTTTATTGAAGATAATGTTTATGAAAAGGCCTGATTCTAAACTCATGGCCAATTTTTTACTGAAAAAAATTCCCAACTTAAGTGAACACTTCATTGCGGTAAATCCATTCGAAACCATAGAACATACATCCAGTATCAGCGGAATAAAACAAACCCTGGAAATGCTTCAATCCGGGACTCCAATTGGAATATTTCCGGCTGGCGAAGTTTCTACTTTTAAAGCCGATACCCAACAAATTACCGACAAGTTATGGCATCCGGTGGTTGGTAAATTGATTGCTAAAGCTAATGTTCCGGTTGTTCCAATTTATTTCCATGGCAACAACGGTTTGTTATTTAATCTGCTTAGTTTTATACATCCGGCATTAAGAACTGCAAAATTACCCTCAGAACTTTTTAATAAACGCGGTCACACCATCAGATTAAGAATCGGAAAAGCAATTCTACCCTCTGATCTGAAATATCAGCAAAACCCTTCAAAATTACTGGATTACCTACGGACAAAAACCTATGCTCTTGGTGCCGGACTTGAAAATCATCGAAATATATTTAATCCGCGCAATATTTTCAAAGTAAAAAAAATACCTCAAACAATTATTCAGGCCATTGATAATCAGAAACTTGAACAGGAAGTAGATGGCCTGGGGGAATTTAAAATCTGGACTGAAAAGAATTTTGAAGTTTATATTTCACCTTGCTCCGAATTACCGAATATTATCCAGGAAATTGGTCGTCTAAGGGAAATTACGTTCAGGGAAATTGGAGAGGGAACAAATAAATCAACCGATTTAGATGAATTTGATATTTATTATAACCATTTGTTTATTTGGGATAAGGAAAGCAAAATGATTGTAGGTGCCTATCGAATAGGAAAAGGAGATGAAATCTTCTATAGTTATGGGAAAAAAGGTTTCTATGTGAATGAGCTATTTAAGATCAGAGAAGAATTTTACCCCATCCTACGTCAAAGTCTTGAGTTAGGCAGGTCCTGGGTTCGGAAAGAATATCAACAAAAGCCACTTCCATTGTTCCTTCTCTGGAAAGGAATTCTAAAATACCTTATTGATAATCCACAATATCGCTTCCTCATTGGGCCGGTAAGTATTAGTAACAACTTTTCCAGTCTTTCTAAATCACTCATTGTTGATTTTATCACAAGAAATCACTTTGATCATGATCTTGCAGAATATGTAAAACCAAGAAAAAAATTCAAACTTGATTATTCGAAAATCAACAAAGACCTTTTGCTGGAATCAAATGAAACTCTTAAAAATCTGGATAGCCTCATCTCGGAGATTGAAAGCTCTCACATGAAGGTTCCTGTATTGTTAAGGCAATATCTGGGCTTAAATGCAAAGCTTATTAGTTTCAATATTGATCCTAAATTTTCTGATTGCCTGGATGGTTTTTTAGTAGTGGACATAAAGAAAATACCGGCAGAAATGCTGGGAAAACTGAGTAAAAATTTCGATAAAGAAGAATAGTATATTAATTTAACATTATTTTTATGTAAATTTAATGTTAATTAATTATTAAATGGATTCTTCCGTAGCCAAAATATACTGTACGCTTATCCTGATTATCCTCTTTGGAGTATCTTCAGCTAAGGCTGTTCAGGACAATTTTAGCTTTGAATTCTACGATGGAACTTTCAATTTCGAAATGGACCCAAGTTCAAATATTGATTTTTCAGATCCGCTTTCAGCGATTGCCATTCAGAATTTTTACGGGAAGTTAGATCATAGCAAATATCAAACTGTTCTAAGCTCATTACTTGCTTATAAGGAAAAGCATCATTTAAACGACTGGATCTATTACCAGCTCATCCGTAAAACTGCCCAGCAGATAAGTCCCAAGGCCGAAAATTACCAAAGGTATACCTTGTATAAATGGTTTCTTTTAAGCAAATCAGGATATGATGCCAGACTTTCTATTGGTAACGACCGAATCATTTTTTATGTAAGAAACGATGAAGACATTCATGATATTCCCTTCTTTAAGATTGATGGCAATAAATATATGTGTCTGAATTACCACGACTATGGCAAAATTGATTTTGAAAAAGACAAGGTTTATCCAGTCAAATTAGATGTTCAGGAAGCCATAAACGCATTTTCCTACAAGGTGACCCGAATGCCGGATTTCAAGCCGGAATCTTATGATGAAAGAGTAATACAATTCAATTACCGCTCCAAACCCTATCACTTTCAGGTTAAATTAAACCCCGAGGTTGAAAACATTTTTAAAAACTACCCAGGAGTTGATTTTGAATCTTATTTCAATATCCCATTAAGCCATGAAACGTATCATTCATTGATTCCAATATTGAAGAAAAATATTGCTGGTATGAATCAGAAAAACGGTGTTGATTACCTGATGAGATTCACCAGATATGCATTTCTGTATCAGACGGATGAGAACAATTTTGGGAAAGAGAAAAGACTATCCCCGGAACAGACCTTATTTTCAAAATATAGTGATTGTGATGACCGCGCTGCATTGTTCTTTTATCTGGTCAAGGAAATTTATAACCTCCCTATGATTGCTTTGCTGTACCCAACGCATATTAGCATGGCTGTACAGTTTGATAAGGTACAGGGTAAATCAATTATCTATAAGGGACAGAAGTATTTGGTTTGCGAACCCACACCTCAGGAGAAGGACCTGAGAATCGGACAAATTGCATCAAACTTGGAAGGCATGAATTACGAAGTTGTTTATCAGTATAATCCTTCGGAAAGAAAATAATTAACAGAAAGTCTTTAAACAAGAAATACCCGCCAGAGGCAGGTATTTCTCAAAAAATTTATGTTTCTAGGATTAATATCCGTTTGCTCCTTTTGGGAAATTGAAGCTTGTCCAACCTGCCATCCAGTTTGATGTTCCAAATGCACCACGGTAAGTGGTACTACTGAAGAACGCATTGGTAAGATCACCGGCAAATGCAGCTCCAGTTAACGCAGGTGAACCTGCATTAGGTAACATGTTAGGTGCATTTAATTTGAATGGATCTGCAAGCCCAGCAGCAGCTGCTGCTGTAAGTGTGGTAGTTGCACTTCCTTCAGCCTTAGCTTTAACGGCATCACCAGTTGCACCAGCAACAGTTACCGAACCTATTCTATAACTTGAAGTGTTTGCGTGTAGCAAGTTGTTTTTAAACTCTGAAGTAGCGGTAGTACCAACAAAGCTATTGTAAGTTGCGTCAGATTCTAAAGACAAACCACCTTTCATCCAGCCAAGTAATACTGAATTATTTAATACAAAATTTGTAGCTCTTCTGAAACGGAGAGCGAAATTATGATTCTTTGAAGCTGTGTTATCCACATTAGGTCCGACAAACGTGAAGTTTGAAAGTACCGGACGGGTTGCAGGTGTTGCATTAGTACCTGTAGCATCATTATCACACTCAACTCCGTTACCAGCGTCACCAGCATCAATGAAGGAAGGATCTCTTAAGGCAACACCGAACTGAATTCTTCCGGTATAACCAAAGTCAAAGTCAAAATCATCATCAGCTGTAGCATATGCTACAAGGTATTTAGCATTTACAGTTCCTCCGAAGATTTCGAAAGCATCATCGTTAGCATATACAGTTTGAATGTATTCAATTGTAGTACCAGAACCAACACCACCTAAAGTCAAACCATTGATTTCAGAATTAGGTTGAGCAGCAATACCTGCGAACTCAATACGGATATATTTCATTGTACCCGAGTTGTCGTTATCAACAGTACCACCAAAGTTTTTACCAACACCACCTTCAATAGTAGGTTCGGTAGTACGATTTGTTTTTGCTTTTCCAAGAACAATGATGCCACCCCAATCACCTGGAAGACGTTGACCAACAGCTTTACCAGAAGTAAATACAATTGGTTTTGCTGCAGTACCTATCGCGTTAATTTTTGCACCTCTTTCAATAATTAGTGCTCCTTTATCAGCAACATCACTTTTTATGGTTGCACCAGCTGCAATATTAATTTCACTACCTTCCTCAAAATAAACGTATCCTTTAAGTACAAAACTTCCTTCAGGAACATTTAAGATAGTATTCTTGTATACACCTGTAATTGTACCTCCATTTTGAAGAGTAATTGTCTTCTTTGCATTTGGATCAACTACCACTTCCGGTTCTGAACTCTTTTTACATGAAGCAGCGAGAATAACAACTGCCAGAATTAAAGCCTTAAATTTCAATGATTTCATATTATTTTTTTTTAATTTGTTACAAAGTTAGAGCGTGTATGTTAGGTTAATTTTAAGTTAATATTAATTTGTCTTACCATTTACTTCTTATTGTTCCCGAAACCGAGATTGTATGAGAATGATAATGATACGTTTGAACCCAGTCTGTAGGAATTAATGAGTCTATCAACTCCTTCTCCTTGATATGCCTGATTAGTAGTTCCCACATTATTCTGGTAAAACACAGTATTCTGATTAAATATATCTCCTACGTTAATTTTAATTTCTGCCTGAGATTTAAGCACTCTTTTACTGATTTGAAAATCAAGGACATCTCTTGCATTTTCATAGATATCCGGATATCCCTGATATCCAACAAGGAAAATTCTTTGTCCGACACGGTTATAAACTGAAGTAAAGGTAATTTGTGATTTAGGTGAGAAGTATTGTAATCCTGCATTGATCAGATAAGGTGACTGACCCTGTAATGGCCTGTCAATCCCCACTCCTGTTACCTTTGAATCAATATAGGATGCATTAGCAAAAGCAATTAAATTTTCGAGCCATGCCTTATCACCTAGAAAGTCTAATTTTTTACGAAAATCTAGCTCAATTCCTAATGATGTAGCCTGGTCTGCATTCAGATAATTGATACCACGAACAACCGGCGTTGAATTTGAATTAACCCTCTGCTCAATTGGATCGTCGAAGTTCTTATAAAATGCTGAAACGGTAAAGGTTTCACTGGCAGATGGATATAACTCATATCTGATATCACCGTTTAATATCTTTGCACGCTTTAAATTAGGATTCCCTGTTACTGAGGTCTGTGAAATAAAATCATAGTAATTAAACAAAGCCAATTCCCTAAACTCAGGTCTTGAAACTGTTTGAGATCCTGATAAACGGATATTCGATTTAGCATTCAAAGTATACGTTAGATTTGCAGATGGCAAAATATCGAAGTTATCCTGATTGGCTGCAATGGCCTGTCCGGAGAAATCTATTGCATTCAGGGTTTGGGCGAATTGCTCAAAACGGGCACCGTAAGATATTCTGAATTTTTCTCCAATCTTATTATCCATTAATAAAAAACCTGCATTCAGATCTGAATTGGCATCATAACTATCCGTATTATTAGTAAATTCAGTTAGAACAAAACCGTTTTCGTTAATATTTGCGGGTGCAAAGATCTGTTCTTTAGGTAGTCCAGAAAATGACTTTTCAAATACAGATGGTCCTACAAATAGGTAATTGAAAATACGTGCATTAAAATCACGCTGTTTGTATTGTTTTAGAGCACCAATCTTAAATGTCGATTGTTGAGAGAACATCTTTACCGGAATGGAAACAGCAGCCTGTGCACCATAAGTATCCTCTTCAAGATCTGAAAATAACCTTCTGGTATTTCTGTCAATTATTCTGAATGGCTCTTGTGATCCAAGTGAACGACGGTAATCCATTGAACGCTGATCTGGCTGATCACGCTCAACTCTAGCATAATTTAAGTTCCATGTTAATTTAACCTGCTTCTTGCCTAACTGATGATCTCCTTCTAACTGAGAATTGATCAGGCTCTTAGTGGTTAAATCTGAATTAAATAGCCGAACATCCTGGATATTATCGGTTGTAAAACCCGTCCGATTTGTATAGTTATCTTCAAAAGTACG
>CAMBFY010000109.1 GCA_945865415.1 Sphingobacterium thalpophilum | reverse complement strand
TAAATTTTGAAAAAAGTTTTGAAAATCGATTGAAAAGCAAGGGTTTCGGAAGGATTTCCGTTGTTTTAAGGGCTGAACTGAAGTTTTTTACTTCATTTATCACTAGTTGCAAAAATAATCAATTATTCCCAAAAATAAAAGAGAATTGTGATGAAAATTAAATTGTGTTTCAAGAACTGAGCAGGAAATTTATAGATGTTATTGTTTCATTTAATCCTAACTTTGAATTAATTTAAATTCCGGCTAAATGTCTGTACAAAAAGAGGTAAAGCGAATCACAACAAATACGATCCAGGAAATGAAGCAGAAGGGTGAGAAAATTGCCATGCTGACTTCTTATGATTATTCCATGGCAAGCATTGTTGATGAGGGAGGAGTTGATGTTATCCTGGTTGGTGACTCAGCCTCCAACGTGATGGCTGGTCATGAAACTACTTTGCCTATCACGCTTGACCAAATGATCTATCATGCCCAGTCTGTGGTTAGGGCTGTTAAAAGAGCCCTAGTTGTGGTTGATCTTCCATTTGGATCTTATCAGGGTAATTCAAAAGAAGCCCTCAATTCAGCTATCCGGATCATGAAGGAGTCGGGTGCACATGCGGTGAAACTTGAGGGTGGACTTGAGATTCGGGAGTCAATAGAGCGGATAATTACTGCCGGAATACCTGTTATGGGTCATTTGGGTTTAACACCACAGTCGATTTATAAATTTGGTACTTACACTGTAAGAGCCAAAGAAGAAGCCGAAGCTGAAAAATTAAAACAGGATATCATGGTTCTTCAGGATGCAGGTTGTTTTTCTGTCGTCCTTGAAAAGATACCTGCAAAACTTGCTGAAGAAGTATCAAAGGCTGTCAAAATTCCAACCATTGGCATTGGGGCAGGCCCGCATTGCGATGGACAGGTGTTGGTAATTAATGACATGATCGGATTAACAAAAGGGTTTAAGCCACGCTTTTTAAGACAATACCTCAATCTGTTTGATCAAATTAATGGTGCAGTTCAGACTTACGTTAAGGATGTAAAAAGTGGCGAATTTCCTGATGAGAAGGAACAATATTAAATAAAACCTTTTCATGGCAGCTCCTGAATACAAGAAGACTAAATTTCCGGTCTTTTCTGCTGATATTACCGACAAGGATATTCTTTTTGAAGATAATCATCTCATTGCAGTTAATAAGCGTGCAGGTGATATCGTTCAGGTTGACGAAACAGGTGATGAATCGTTAGATGAGAAAGTTAAAAGGTATATCGCCCTTAAATATAAGAAGCCCAACGGGGCATTTTTAGGTGTAGTACATCGTCTTGATCGTCCGGTTAGCGGGGTTATTTTATTTGCCAAAACAAGTAAAGCCCTAGATCGTATTAATAAAATGTTCAAAAGCAGGGATATGCACAAGACCTATTGGGCAGTTGTAAGAAATCGTCCTGCAGTGGAACAGGGTACTTTGATCCATTTTCTTGTAAAAAACCCTCAGAAAAATGTTACCAAGGCCTACGAAAAAGAGGTTCCTGGAAGTCAGAGAGCCGAACTTCATTATAAATTAATTGGTGAACTTGGGGGTTATTATCTGATCGAAGTAGATCCAATTACCGGTCGTCCACACCAGATTAGGGTGCAGCTTTCTACAATGAATTGTCCAATTGTTGGTGACAATAAATATGGCTATCCTCGTGGAAGTCTGAAAAAAAGCATTTGCCTCCATGCAAGAAGGTTACAGTTTATGCATCCAGTAAAGCAGGAGCCGGTCAATATCTTTGCTCCCTTGCCAAAGGATGGTTTTTGGGAACGATTCGAGTGCTTTTAGTACTGATTTCTTATCTGAGTTAAGAACCAGGAGCAAAGAAAAAGACGTAATCCAGTTGATTAATCTGTTGCTTCCCCTGATACCTCAAGCCCCATACTCCAATATCACTCCTCAAAGGAAGTATCCAGGCTGACAGCTTCCCATCTGGAGAATTCTTCTTCCACAGTTCTGAATTTATCGCGTATGGCTTCAAGAGCTACTTTACCCAATACCAGGCGAAGCGGTGGATGTTCTGCATTTACGGCAAGAAGTATAGCATTGGCTGCTTTAACAGGATTGCCCGGTTGTTTTCCGCTGGAATTTTGAAGCAAGCGAAGTCGTACACCTGAACTTTGTTCATAATCTTCAATTTTATTCCTGGCCATCACAGCAGAGCTACCAGCCCAATCCGTACGAAATGGACCGGGTTCCACTAGGGTTAAATGAATATTAAGAGGCTGAAGTTCTATTGCTAAAGCTTCACTCATTCCTTCGAGTGCGAATTTACTCGCATTATATAAGCCAGTCCCCGAATTTGCGCGTAAACCAGACATTGAAGACATTTGAAGAATGTGACCGGATTTTTGTTTTCTAAGAATCGGCAATGCTGCGTGGGTCATTGCAAGAACCGAGAAGAAATTTGTTTCCATTTGCATCCTGGCTTCATCCATGCTTAACTCTTCAACTGCACCGAATAATCCATATCCTGCATTGTTTACAAGGATATCTAAACGACCTGATTTGGACAATATTTGTTCGAGTACTGATTTGATTTGCTCATGCTTGTTGACATCTAGTTCCAGTCCAAAGGTCTTACCCGGCACTAATTCATTAAATGCTTTTATTTGCTCAGGTTTTCTGAGTGTACCATAAACGGTTTCTCCTTGCATGGCGGCTTCTATTGCCAAAGCTCTACCGAGTCCGCCAGAAACGCCGGTAATCAGCCAAATTCGGTTTGAATTATTCATCCTGCAATTTAGTAATAATCAGGTACACAAAGCACAATACTCAATCAGATTGAAAATTGCAATTCAAAAAAAAAGCCACCATTTTAATTGGTGGCTCAGTTTATAAATATTTGAACTTAAGCGAGTTTTGCTTTCAAATTCTGGTCAATAGCGTCCAGGAATTCTTCTGTATACAGGTAATGATCACCATGACTTACTTTGTTTCCATGAATACAAACAGCTAGGTCTTTAGTCATTTTCCCGCTTTCTACAGTTTCAATACAAACCTGCTCTAATACATGACAGAAATCGATTAATGCCTGATTATTATCTAATTTACCACGAAATTCTAATCCTCTGGTCCATGCAAATATGGATGCAATTGGATTGGTTGATGTTGGTTTTCCGGCCTGATGATCACGGAAATGGCGGGTTACCGTTCCATGTGCTGCTTCAGCTTCCATAGTTGAACCATCTGGTGTAATGAGAACTGAAGTCATTAACCCTAATGAGCCAAAACCTTGTGCAACGGTATCCGATTGAACATCACCATCGTAGTTTTTACATGCCCAGACAAAATTACCGTTCCATTTTAAAGCAGAAGCGACCATATCGTCAATCAAACGATGCTCATAAACTATTCCAGCTTTGTCAAAAGCAGCTTTGAATTCATTTTGATAAACTTCTTCAAAGATATCTTTGAATCGTCCATCGTATTTTTTTAGAATTGTATTTTTTGTTGAAAGGTATAATGGCCATCCTTTGGATAATGCCTGATTAAAGCATGCACGTGCAAAACCGTATATACTTTCGTCTGTATTATACATTGCCAATGCAACTCCATCACCTTTGAAATTATAAACCTCGAATGACTGGGTTTCACCACCATCCTCCGGACTGAATGTGATTGTTAATTTTCCTTTGCCTTTGGTGACAAAATCGGTTGCACGATATTGATCACCGAATGCATGACGACCAATACAGATTGGGGCTGTCCAGTTTGGAACCAGACGCGGAACGTTGCTCATTACAATTGGCTCACGGAAAACAGTTCCATCAAGAATATTTCTGATCGTTCCATTTGGCGACTTCCACATTTGCTTTAGTTTGAACTCAGTTACCCGTGCTTCATCCGGAGTGATGGTTGCACATTTGATTCCAACACCATATTGTTTGATCGCATTTGCAGCATCAATAGTTACCTGATCATTAGTTTCATCACGATATTCCATTCCAAGATCGTAATATTTGATATCCAGTTCCAGGTAGGGGGTAATGAGTTTATCTTTTATAAACTTCCAGATTATTCTGGTCATTTCATCACCGTCTAATTCTACTACCGGATTTGCAACTTTAATTTTTTGTACTGACATGTCCTTATATTGAGATTTTGGAATTTTGACAAAGATAGGAATTTAGATTTCACCTGAAAGTTTGAGGCTGATGATAATTATTCTAAATGCTTTCTAAACAGAGAGATTTAAATTAATTGACCAGAAATCGCTTGAATACGATCTTAATTTACTTTCTTTCAAACGTAAAAAATTGGATAGGATTGATTTTTTTAATCAATGAAGAAAATAAAAATCAGTTATGTCCGGGGAAATTGAAATTGTAAACTAAAAAATCATATGCTTAACGCATACTTATTCGCTCTATTTTTTCGCTTTTTTTTTGTTCAAGCTTCCCTGCGGAAGCAATAATGATAAAAAGGTTATACTTTTGAAGCGTAACTTTTTTTATGTGTCATGGACAGGCTATCTCAATTCTTTAAAAAGTACCGAAATGAAGTAATCGTGGGGGTAATTGTGTTTCTTATTTTGATTTTTAGAGATGTAATTAAGTCCCTCTTGTAAAATTGCAGGGAATTGAGACCTTTTCAATTTCCGGTTATTCAAACAAAAAAAAATGTAAAGCAAAATGACTTACAAGGCACTATTTCTTAGCCCAATGATACCTTCAACTAATCTTTCGGAAACCTTAGGGTTTTTTAGAGACACTTTGGATTTTTCAACTGTTATGGAAACCGAAGCCTACATAGTCTGTCAGAAAGACCATCTAACTATTCATATTTTAAGTGCTGGACAAGAAATTGGAGAAATAGAATTGTACTTGGAAGTTGACAATGTCGACACCATATGGTCTAAAATCAAAGACAGTTTGATTGGTTTAAAGTTTAAAGTGCCCTTTAATCAAGGTTATGGTATGCGTGAAATACATATTTGTATTCCACATACAAACGCCCTTTTATTCATTGGACAAAAACTACTTTAATTTTTGAATCTCGATTCAATATGAAACTTCCTGCAATTTTACAAAAAGTTCAACCCTTGAATACTAGTTTAACAAAAATGAATGACTAAAACGCTAATAGGGAAGATTAAAAATCCAGATCGAGACTAAATCGCTTTCTGAACTCTTCGAGAGTTGGGTTCTTTTCAAGCATATGCTGATATTTTTCATTGGAGGTATATAGCCGCTTTTTCTGAATTTGTTCCAAAATTCTTGTTTTGAAATCTATCGTAAAGTTTTTAAGTTCAGTGCGAAGGAAATTCAAGAGTTCGACCTTCTCTATCTGTAAGATGTCATCCTGAAGCTTATTCTCAATATCAAGTTCAATAATGAAATCTGGTAAGAGTCTTGGTGGATAAGATGTCATAATGGTGAAGATATTGATCTTGCTTTCATTCTTCATTTTGGTGGCATATTCATTCCAATATTTCAGCAAATAATCTGCATTAAAATCCATTCTGCTTTCGCCACTGAGGTATTCAGTCCTTTTTTCCTCCTTTTTTGTGTAATTAGCTTCGAGATCATTCAGATTTGGAATCAAAGTACTGTTGGCCAACATAGAAGACTTCGGAATGCTGATAATAGGTTTTTTCGTTTCAGATTCTGGCTTGGAAATATCTTTTTGTTTTTCAGTTGAAGTAACTTCGACTCGTGTTGAGGTTTTTACCGGCTCTTCGAAGTTTTGTAATGAAATGGTAGTTTCCTTTTCGGTAGCTTGATAGTCAGATTTGGTAGAAACTTCAGGTTTTACTTGAGGATTAAGTTTTTTTTTTACTTCCCCTTCTGATGGTGAGGGCATTCCGGCAGCTGAAAGATTGATGACTGATGGTATGTGACAAAGCTTGATCAAGGCCAACTCTACCTGCAATCGCTGATTCTTGCTTATTTTGTAATTGAGATCACATTGATTGCTGATATTTAGTGCAGAAATCAGAAAGGAAGCAGGTGCAATTTGAGACTGAGCCTGGTATTTCTTTCTGATTCCATCACTAACCTCCAACAGCTTTAAGGTGGAGTTATCTTTTGTGACCAGTAAATTTCTGAAATGGGACGCAAGACCAGTAATAAAGTGATTTCCATCAAATCCATGGCCTAAAATTTCATCAAAAACAAGAAGTGAACCAGCAACATTTTCTGAAAGAATTGATTCTGTTAACTGGAAGTAATAATCGTAATCAAGTATATTCAGATTATCGATTACTGCATTATAGTTAACATTTTTATTCGAAAAGCTGACAATCTGATCAAACATAGACAGGGCATCCCTCAAACCGCCATCTGCTTTTTGTGCGATCATATGCAAACCATCCTGATCATAAGCAATACCCTCTTTATCGGCAATCTCTGCCAGGTGTTGAGCCATATCCTCTACACGGATCCTGTTAAAATCAAAAATCTGACAGCGTGACAAGATTGTAGGCAGTATTTTATGTTTCTCGGTGGTAGCCAGGATAAAGATCGCATAAGGAGGAGGCTCTTCCAGAGTCTTTAGAAAGGCATTAAAGGCCTGTTGCGATAACATATGGACCTCATCGATAATGTATACTTTATACTTACCTGCTTGCGGAGGTATTCGAACCTGTTCAATCAGATTACGGATATCTTCAACAGTATTATTAGAAGCAGCATCCAGCTCATGGAAATTATAGGAGTTCCCTTTATGAAATGAAATGCAGGAGCTGCATTCTCCGCAGGCTTCTGCATCAGCGGTTAAATTTTGGCAGTTTATTGTTTTGGCAAGTATTCGGGCACAGGTTGTTTTGCCAACTCCCCTTGGGCCACAAAAAAGAAATGCCTGAGCAAGCTGATTATTTTTGATGGCGTTTTTCAGTGTACCCGTAATATGTTGTTGACCAACAACAGTTTGGAAGGTTGCTGGTCTGTATTTTCTTGCTGATACTACAAAATTATCCATCGGGTCTAAATTAGAAAGAGGAATGGGTTAAACCAAACTTAGATAAATTTTTTTCTTCACAGTTTCGTTTATTATTTGATTTGAAGAATACGCATTGACACCTGAAGATGAATGCCGATTTATGGATAAACCCGCATGATCAAGCCAGTGTTATAAATTAAAAATACTCTTGATCAGGAATGATGTGACATGGGCACCCATTTGATGTTTTAACCAAATGAAATTATGAAATCATTTAACACTTTTATAAAATTTACCGTTGGATTTATTGCCTATATCACAAGAAGTAGTACCAGATAAATCCTGACTAGTTTAGTTATAGCTGCTTTTTTTGGCCATTTTGTTAATTTTATCTCAGAAAATTGTTTGAGCCCTTTGGTTTGAATCTTCATTTCTGTTCTTTTAGCCTGTAAACTATTAAAAACCATTTGATAAATAGAATATTATGTCTATTTTTGCAACCCGCTTTAAAGCCTGATAAGCAAGCTTTGAAGTTTAATAAATAAAAACACATAGCAACAATGCAACAGTACGAAACAGTGATCATTCTGACCCCGTTGTTATCTGATGAAGCGATGAAAGAGGTTTTAACCAAATTCAACAAGCTTATGACTGATAACGGAGCCGAAATTGTCCATGAAGACAATTGGGGTTTGAAAAAACTAGCGTATCCGATTCAAAAGAAGACAACAGGATACTATCACCTAACTACATTCAAAGCTCCGGGTGAGTTTATTAACAAACTTGAAGTTGAATACAAGCGCGATGAACGCATTATGCGTTTTCTGACTGTATCACTTGATAAGCATGCACTTGCTTTCAGTGAGAAGAAGCGTAGCGGAGCTTTCAACAAAAACAAGGAAACTAAAACTGAGGAGGTAGCGAAATAATGGCAAAAGATACAATCCAATATGTTACCGCTCCAAAGGTTGATGAGAGCCGTAAAAAATATTGCCGTTTCAGAAAGAACGGTATTAAATACATCGATTACAAAGACGCAAACTTTTTATTAAAGTTTATCAATGATCAGGGCAAGGTATTACCACGTCGTTTGACCGGAACTTCATTGAAATTTCAGCGTAAGGTAGCTCAGGCTGTTAAGCGTGCGCGTCATATCGGTCTATTACCTTATGTTACTGATTCATTAAAATAAGAGGGAGATAAGAGAAATGGAACTAATTTTAAAACAAGACATCAAGAATCTCGGAGAGAAAGATGATGTAGTGAATGTGAAGCCAGGTTTTGGTCGTAACTATCTTATTCCTAAGGGTTATGCTACACTGGCCACTGAATCAGCAAAAAAAGTATTAGCTGAAAACCTGAAGCAAGCAGCTTTCAAGCAGGACAAAATTAAAAAGGATGCAGATGCAATTGCTGCGCGCCTTGAGGGTGTTAAACTTTCAATTGGTGCAAAAGCAGGTGAAAGTGGTAAGATTTTCGGATCTGTTAACACGATCCAGATTGCAGACGCATTGAAGAAAGAAGGCTTTGACGTTGATCGTCGTCGTATTACTTTCGATACTGAGCCTAAATTTGTAGGTGAGTATATTGCAAACCTGAACCTTCACAAAGAGGTTAAAGTGAAAGTTCCTTTTGAAGTTATTGCTGAGTAATTTTCTTTTCGTTTTGTAAACGAGGAGTAAATCATCAAAAAAAAACTATATTTTTAGGTGCCTTCTGAATTTTCAGAAGGCACTTTTTATTTTGATTATTTTAACCTGTGATCGATATTTAACTGTCTAAAAATTAAGATTTAACCACATAGAATGGCTTTTCTAATGGTTTAAAGGAAGCATAGATTGTAAATCACATAGGTTGAAGCGAAGCTTCAAGGCCATCTGTGTCTAATATGTAGCTTAGATTAATAAAATGCTATGTTTCTATGCCTACCTGCAGTCAGTTACACGGTTTAAAAAAAAAATTGTCGGGTTCACGTTAAT
>CAMBFY010000108.1 GCA_945865415.1 Sphingobacterium thalpophilum | reverse complement strand
ATTTAGCTTTTTCTCTAAAACTCCGCTGGAAGATATTGATGCAAAAAATACACGTGCAAATTCCATTATTAATTTATCGAACAAAGAACTGGTTGTGCGTATTCCTGTGTCACAATTTCAATTCAAAAACAAATTAATGCAGCAGCATTTTAATGAGAATTACATGGAAATTGAAAAATTTCCATATGCTACTTTCAAAGGAAAGATCAACGAGGAAATTGATTTCAGTAAAGCGGGGACATATTCTGTTAGTGCAAGCGGAATATTGAATATTCACGGAATTGATCAGAATAGAAAATTAGTTGGGAAATTAACCGTCAGTGAAAACTCCTTACTTCTTGAAACCACTTTTGAAGTGTTACTTGCTGATCATAAAATCGATATCCCAAAGCTTGTTTTCAAAAAAATTGCAGAAAAGATCAATGTAAGTGCCAGTATAAATTATGTACCGTATCAAAAATAAACGTAATCATTAAAGAATTTAAAGCAGCCCGTTAAACAAAAATGCCAGTCGTACGACTGGCATTTTTGTTAATAATAAAATTAAAAAAAATTAGTTTTCAAGCGGACTAACAGTAGGAATCACAATACTACTTAACCGTGCACCTCCATGATGAATCGTCTGCTGAGCAACCCGAATTCTGTCGCTACTTCCGAACGGATCACCGGTATTAGGATTTCTGTCAAATTGAGGAAAATTACTTGAAGTAATATCAACACGAATACGGTGTCCAGGTAAAAACACATTGGCAGTACCAGTCATTTCAATCTCGTACTCATATACCTGATTCGGTGTAAGTAACTTGATCTTATCCAATCCTTCGCGGAATCTGGCTCTCAATATTCCCTCAGAAATAGGCATTGCCCTACCATCAGGATAAACGTCAACAAGTTTAATCATCCAGTCAGTATCCGGTCCATCCGTTGCAGCAAATAATTTCATTTTCATAGGACCAGCAATTGTCATCGGGCTTTTCAGAAATTCAGAGGTATAAACCAAAACATCTTCTCTGCGCTCAAGCGGACGCTGATCGTAAGGACCTGCTTGAGTAGGACTACCACAGCAATTATTACCTCCCAGTGTCATGATAGGGGTTTTAGGGTCATAGGTGTATTTATCATTGGCTGCCTTTTTTGGGGCCTCAAAACTCAATACACCATCGCCACGAACTGAATTAGCATTTCCATTACTGCTCAAATACAAGTTCTTATATTGAGTCCCAGGAATTGGATAATCCTTTTCACTGCGCCATTTATTAATACCCATGTAAAATAACTTTACCGGATCTTCAAGGTCTAAACCATTTTTAATTCCTTTCAAATGGTAATCATAAAACTGTAATTCCCTGTTGTACATCTGCATATTGGCTGTAGCACCAAAATCAACTGTTCCAAATGATTGTGAAGGGCCATGACCCCAAGGACCAATGATCATGCGGGCGCCGGCACGGGCCTCAGGAGTTGCAGCTTTATTCTTCATCCCGATATAACCATTTATGGTTCCCATTAAGAAAATATCAAACCAACCACCGTAAGTATGAGCGGGAACATTCATTTTAGAAAAGTTCTCTTCATCACTGATTGATTTCCAGTAATCATCATAACTCTCATGATTAATCCAATCGCGATAATGTTTAACGGCATAACCAGCACTTTTCAAATCACCGTCCTTTAATGGCAAATGCCATAAAATATTATCATATTTCAACTCCTCTGGAGTATAAGCTTCTGTATGCCAGTACTGAGGTAACATAATTCGGTTGGGCATACGAACAACTCCCCAGCCATAGTTAAAACTCAAACGAAAGGCTCCACCCATCGTTAACCAGTTAGCATAAATATTTGTTGAGGCTACCCCTGGAAAAGCCGCTACCAAATGTGGCGGAGTGGCGCTCATTGCTGCCCATTGATTATGTCCAAGGTAACTTCCGCCTTGAGTGGCAACTTTTCCATTTGAAAAGGGTTGAGCTGCTGCCCACTCGATTACATCATAACCATCTTTTGACTCATCACGGAAGGGATCCCAGATTCCTTCACTCTCATAACGACCCCTGATGTCTGCAAAGACAACAGCATATCCCTCTTGAGCAAATCTGATTTTATCCTGATGTCCTCCATCCCGCTGAACACCATAACAAGTACGTACAACAATCGTAGGATATTTTCCGGGTGCGGCAGGAAGATAGACATCCGCATAAATCTTTGTTCCATCACGCAAAACTATGGTTTTGTAACGTTCTATTTTAACTTCGTTCTTGACCGGTTTTCGTAGTAACTCAGGAATATAATTCCTGTTTGAATGCTCTGAATTTTTAGACGCGTCGGAAAAAAGTGCTTCGCTTGCATACATGTAATTCAGGTTTTTTTTAGCACCCGAATAACTAATAAATTGATTTCCTGTGCCAGTTGAATTGTTCGTCTGTGCCTGAGCAGCGATTGCCCCTGTGAGAAAAACTGCCAGCAGTAAATGTTTGAATTTGTTCATGTTCTTTTTCTTTAATGTGATTATATAAATATGGAAAATTTAGTTAAGGATTGCAAACCCAAAAAATCTGAAAAGAATTGTTGAATTCGGAAAAAACCGGGGTTTAAACCCGCTGCAAGAAAAAGAAATTATTTAGTTGGAAGGCCTCCGTAGCTCTTATAAATACCGCATCAATCTTTGCTCCAATGTTGCCTGGTATAGGATTTGATTCCGAAATTGAGAAATCATTGATTGTAATGGCAATCGGAGCCGGGGCAATGGTCGTATCACATGCCAACGTCAGCTGGTTTTGGATCACCACACAATTTTCAGGAATTGATGTTAAAAACAGGGTATCGCTCCTATACTGGGCACATTAGTGGTTGGAGTTATTACTGCACTATTTGTTTGCATCGCTACTTTTATTATTTAGCCATTTAAACTAGACGCTATCCGGTTCACTTTCCAATATCCCGATCTGTATCATGACTTCAGATTCTTTCACCGGAAACTCAGCATTGTTTCTTATAGTCTGAATCACTGCTTCAAAAAGATCCATATATTTTCCAACAGCTGAAGGAACCAATTCAACTGTTTTTTCACCCTTTTCGCTCATCAATGTCAGTCGGCCTTCTTTACCGGTATCCTCATTTCCAAATCCCGGAGCATCAGGTTTCATTCCATCAATCAACTGTTCTTCCTGCTTGTCGCAAAACGCTTTAACGAATGATCCTTTGGTACCATGAATAATAATTCCCGGCTGGGGGTCAGCAACAAGAAGACTAGTGGTTATGAATACATTCAGTTGATTCGGGTAAATTAAATGGATATGCCCGTAATCATCCACCAAGGAATGCTTACGGTACATACCTGTAATTTTATGGAAAGTAATTGGCTCGCCTAGTAGACATATGGCCTGATCCAACAAATGTGCCGCGAGGTCATATACAATGCCTGCAGCAGGAATTGGGGTTTCTTTAAAAACCTTCGGACCAATCTCCGCCCTGTAACGGTCATAGCGTAAATGCATCTCAATAATCTGTCCGAGTTTTCCACTATTAATCGTATCGCGGGTAACAGCAAAATCGCTCGAAAATCTTCTATTCTGATAAACCATCACCTTACGGTTTAGTTTCCTTCCCAAATCAAAAATCTCTTTTGCTTCAGCCTGAGTCGGAGCAAATGGCTTTTCAACCAGAATGTCTTTTCCGGCCATTAATGCCCTTCTGGAATAATCTACATGAGTATTACTTGGGGTATTCACAATAACCAGTTCAATTTCAGGATCATTCAATACTTCATCCAGCGTATTATAACTTATAACATCCGGGTAATCGGCATTTACTTTTTTTGTGTTATGCTCCAGTACGCCTTTAAAATGAAAGCCTGTATGAACATGAACAAATGGTCCGTGAAATAGCTTTCCCGACATTCCATATGACAGTAAAGCAGTAACGATTGGTTTTTGCATGAACAAATATAGTATTTGAGGTGAAATTTTAGAGTTGAGATCATCATCTAATGGGTGATAACAACAACCATGTATAATTTGACAGGTCAGAAAGTCCATTTTTTTGCAGACTTTTGTGCATGACCCCAGCAGAAATAAACGCGAAATGGACAATATTGAAAGAACAAATAGCTAGAGATTTTGACACCGATATTCCTGATATGAAAGTCATGCTCTTTCTGATTGGTGTTCAGGAACTTGGCAAAGGACCAGCAAAATTCAGTAAACGTCAGAAAGAGGAATTAATGCACATCGCAAACTGCCGGTTATTTAGTGAACTGGGGTTTTATGAACTTGAAGGTCTCGATCAGGATGGTTGGCCACATTGGAAACTGATTAAACCTATACCCGCCTACACACTTTTGGAACAGGAAATGATTATGCGGTCATTAATTATAACCTATTTTGAAAGCATTTAGTCTAAATTATGAGAAAACTATTCACTTTCTTTTTCATTCTTTTTACCAGCTCAGTATTCGCTAAACCGAAACATGATTTTATAAAGATTAACACCAACAAGGGGGAATGCATCATTATGCTATACAACCAAACTCCTAAGCACAGAAGTAATTTTCTGAAACTAAGCAAAGAAGGTTTTTATAATGGTACCCTTTTCCACCGGGTTATTAAAGAGTTTATGATTCAGGGTGGTGATCCGGATTCAAAAACTGCAAAACCTGGTCAGGAATTGGGTGAAGGCGACTTGAAATACCGTTTAGAATCCGAGTTTAGAGACAGTCTTTTTCATAAAAAAGGTGTTCTTGCAGCAGCAAGGGATAATAATCCGCAAAAAGAATCAAGTGGAAGTCAGTTTTATATCGTGCAGGGTAAAAAATGGACCGATGTTACACTTGATGATGTACAACTAAAAAGAATGAATGGTCGTATCATTCCTGAATCTCAGCGCAGGGTCTATAAGGAACTGGGTGGATCTCCGCATCTGGATCAAAACTATACTATTTTCGGTGAGGTGGTAAGTGGGATCGAAATGATCGACGCAATCGCTACGCTAAAAACAGGCACTTCTGATCGGCCTGTTGAAGATGTTTCGATGATGGTAAGCGTCCTCAAAAAAGGAGAAGCAAAAAAGATCGAAAAGAAGCTGAATTTAAAACACAATACACTCTAATTTCCATGAAGATTATTACCTATAATGTTAACGGCATTCGCTCTGCATTAAGCAAAAACTGGCTGGAATGGTTAAAAGCCGCTAATCCGGATGTGGTTTGTTTGCAGGAAATAAAAGCCACTCCTGATCAACTCACTGACCTACTTCTACTTGAGCAAATGGGTTATGAACATTACTGGAATCCAGCGGAAAAAAAAGGGTATAGTGGTACAGCCATTTTTACGAAAATTAGTCCGAAATATGTAGAGTACAGCTCCGGAATGGACGATTATGATCGTGAGGGCCGCATTCTTCGTGCGGATTTTGAAGGCGTTTCTGTGATGAGCACCTATTTCCCTTCAGGCTCTAGCGGCGAGGAGCGTCAGGAATTCAAATACCGGTTTTTAGAAGATTTCAGGGATTATTCAGATAAAATTAAACTTAATTATCCCAACTTGGTGATTTCAGGAGATTACAATATTTGCCACAGACCCCTCGATATTCATAATCCTAAATCAAATGCAAATTCTTCAGGCTTTCTGCCTGCTGAGCGCGAATGGATGGAAGATTTTATAAATTCAGGATACATTGACTCATTCAGGCATTTCAATAATGAACCACATAACTATACCTGGTGGAGTTTCAGAGCCAATGCCAGAGCTAAAAACCTGGGCTGGAGAATCGATTATAATCTGGTATCAGAAAAATTAAAGGATAAACTGAAACGGGCAGCCATTCTTCCTGAAGCAAGACATTCTGATCATTGTCCGGTTCTTTTAGAGTTAGATATATAATGTTTAACATGAGCGATTTAATGGGGTGTGGATCAAAGTTTAAGAATTCAGTCTGATGTACTTAAACCCGATAGAAGCGGATACCGGCCTGTGAATAAGGCTTGTGGGGTATAAGCGAAAAGCGGGGCTAGCTTTAAAAAGCTCCACATCATCGGATTTCTAAAGAAAGAACTATAATAAACCCTATGATTAAATCTAATAATATCAAAATCAGGCATTTATTGAATCAAAACTCCCAAATCTTACCCGGACAAATACAGACATCCATCTTAACATCAAACTCATTTAAATCAATTATCGCTTCAACAGGCTTGAAGTAAGATAAACCGACCTTCTTTACATTGGGTCTGCAGTTAATAAGAAATCGATCATAAAAACCCTTTCCATATCCAACACGGTTACCCAATTTATCAAAGGCCAAAAGAGGAATAAATACAAGATCAATTTGATCTGCCGGAATAATTGTCCCGTGGATTGGTTCCGGAATATCAAATTTATTTCTGCCTAAAATAGTATACTCATGATCATAAAGCACGTTTTCCATCAGCAGATTCTTAAAATCGGTTTTGGGAGTAACAATCTTTAAATCAGGAAAGTTTTCTTTGAAAAAATTCAGAATAGAAAAAGTATCAACCTCGTTTTTGTTTCTGATTGGGAGAAAAATATGAACAAGGGAATATCCTGACCAGTTAAAACACTTAACCTTATCCAACAGCGCGTCTGTCAAAGTCCAGTATTCTGAACGTGAAAGTTTTTGACGCCTATCCAGATATAATTTCCGCAATGTAGCTTTATCCACAATACGAATGTAAAAATATTTCCGGCGAAATATGGCTCAATAAAAAGGTCTTTCCAAAAAGAAAAGTCCTTTTTAAAAAATCCAAAACCTATTTTACTCTTTCAATGTATTCTCCGTTGCGGGTATCTACCCTAACCTTATCACCCTGATTTACAAAAAGAGGAACCCGAATCTCAATCCCGGTTTCAACTGTAGCACTTTTCAAAGCATTGGTAGATGTATCTCCTTTGACAGCAGGCTCTGTATATGTAATTTCAAGCTCAACACTGGCTGGCGCCTGTGCCATTATTGGTTCTTCACTTTCAAAAGAAACAATCACGTTCATACCTTCTTTCAGGAACTTGGCTGCATTACCAAATAAAGTCTTTTCTATGCTGAACTGCTCGTAAGAGGTATTATCCATGACTACGAAATAATCACCTTCTTCATAAAGATACTGGTAATCAGAAGTTTCAACCCTGCAAATCTCTACTTGTTCATCAGTTCCCATCCTGGCTTCAACAATTTTACCTGTTTTTATATTACGCAATTTACCAATATAAAAAGCACCTCCCTTTCCCGGTGTACGATGAATTATTTCATCCACAGTCACCAATTCACCATTGTAACGTAATATGTTTCCTGATTTAATTTCTGAAGCCTTTGCCATAAATTTTTACTAATTTCGAAGCGTAAAGATAGCGGCATTTTATTAATTTTCCAATAATTGACCTAATGGTAGCGCGTGTATTTTACTTGTAATCCGCTATATTTAATTGATTTTTACAAAAGCTATACTCCTGTATTTGATTGGAACAAATAATTAACATCCGGTCTGCCGAAAATTCTTTAACAAGCGACAGATACCATTCCAATCCCTGCTGATCCAAATTTGAAGCAGGTTCATCCAGTAGGATCATTTCAGTATCAGAACAAAAAGCCAGAGCAAGTTTAACCCGCTGTTTCATTCCTGATGAAAAATGCTTTAGTGCCTTAAACTCCGATCTTTTCAAACCCATGAGTTCAATCAATTGTAAACGATCAAGTCCTGAACGATATTTCTTGAACTGAAAATGAAAATCAATTAGCTCATTTAATGTAAATTCTTCAATTAGCTCCAGATAAGGTGCTGCCATAGATAGATGCTTAAAAACAAGCTCTGGGTTAAGCAAAACACCTTCTTTAGAATAAGATATTACTCCTTCTGAGCTGCTCAAACTACCAGAGATAAGCTGTAATATTGTAGATTTTCCGGCACCGTTAGCACCCAGAATGGCACAAGAAGTGCCGGTTTCAAAAACATAATTTACATCCCTGAAGATCCATTCACGATTAAACCGGCGTCCAATGTGTTCAAGGTTTATCTTCATCATATTTTAAATCCCTCTGGGATTCAGGATTTAAGAATTACCAAAACCTTTCATAACACCACGATTTGAGTTCCGTATAAAATCAATAATCTCATCTCTCATCTCTGTGGCTTCACGCTCGGTTTCAATGATATCCAGGGCTCTTGAAATATTGTATTTTTTAAGGAATATAGTTCTGTAAATATCCTGAATCTCATTTATTTGCTCAGAACTAAATCCTCTCCTGCGTAATCCAACAGAATTAATCCCAACATAAGAAAGCGGCTCACGACCAGCTTTTGTATATGGAGGAACATCTTTACGCACAAGGGAACCACCTGATATAATTGAGTGTGCCCCGATTGAAACGAACTGATGAACAGCTGACGCTCCACCAATAAAAGCATAATCCTGTACTTCGATATGACCAGCCAGTTGTACTGAATTGGCAATAATGACATTGTTTCCGATAACACAATCGTGAGCAATGTGAACATAAGCCATTATGAGGCAATTTGAACCAATGGTTGTTGTATTCTTGTCAAGTGCAGTACCCCGGTTTAGGGTCACGCATTCACGTATAATCGTATTGTCTCCTATGGTAACTGTTGAGGCTTCCCCCTTGTATTTCATATCCTGTGGTGGGGCAGAAACAACAGCACCAGGGAAAATACGACAGTTTTTACCGATTCGTGCACCATCCATTATGGTAACATTTGAACCAACCCAGGTGCCTTCACCTATAATTACATCCTTATATATAGTAACAAATGGTTCAATTACAACGTTCTCGGCAATCTTGGCCTCCGGGTGAATATATGCTAAGGGCTGGATCATATGTTTGGTTCGCTTTCTTTTACTCTGATTATTTGTGCCATCATTTCTGCCTCTACAACAATCTTTTCACC
>CAMBFY010000107.1 GCA_945865415.1 Sphingobacterium thalpophilum | reverse complement strand
AGTATTTGAATTTTTGATTCCAGAGAAGAATGAATTGAAAAGTTCCTGTGTTCTTGCCGAAACTAGTTTTTCTAATCCGGATAAATGAAAAGACGGCTCATGAATTGTTTCGTTTTTATACGTTTATGTATAGATTAATCGTGTCCTGATCAATTTTGAATAAATTCTTATAAATCAAATGGGAATTTAAAATAAGGAATTTCCACCTGTTTTTATCCGACCTAAATGTTTGTAGGCAGCCTCAGTACATTCCCTGCCTCTAGAAGTTCGCATGATATATCCTTCCTGAATCAGAAAGGGTTCATAAACCTCCTCAATGGTTCCTTCTTCTTCTCCAACAGCTGTAGCAATGGTTTTAAGACCTACAGGTCCGCCTTTGAATTTGTCTATAATGGTCAAAAGTATCTTATTGTCCATTTCATCAAGTCCGTGTTCATCAACATTCAGCGCATTAAGGGCGTATTTTGCAATATCAGTATCAATATTGCCTGTACCTTTGATTTGCGCGAAATCTCTGGTACGACGTAAAAGAGCATTGGCAATTCTGGGTGTACCACGGCTTCTGCGGGCAATTTCATATGATCCTTCATCAGATATTTCTGTTTTAAGAATATGGGCAGATCGCTGGACAATTGTTGTTAGCAGTTTTGCATCATAATACTCCAATCGACTGTTGATACCAAATCTCGCTCGCAAAGGTGCTGTTAGCAGTCCTGAGCGGGTTGTAGCACCAACCAAAGTAAAGGGATTTAATGAAATTTGTACAGATCGGGCATTAGGGCCGGTTTCGAGCATGATATCGATCTTGAAATCTTCCATGGCTGAATAGAGGTATTCTTCAACGAGTGGACTTAAACGGTGAATTTCATCGATAAAAAGAATATCGCCTTCTTCAAGATTGGTTAATAATCCGGCAAGATCACCTGGTTTGTCCAGAACCGGTCCGGAGGTGATTCGTATATTTACGCCCATTTCATTTGCAATGATGTGCGATAGGGTTGTCTTTCCTAATCCTGGCGGACCATGAAGTAATACATGATCCAGCGCTTCACCTCGTTGTTTGGCTGCCTGGACAAATACCCGCAAATTTGCAAGAATCTTATGTTGACCTGTGAAATCTTCAAAAACCTGTGGTCGCAGAACTTTATCGATTTCCCGTTCCATTGGCGATAGGTTCTCTTCTGCAGGGTCAAGATTTTCATTCATAGGTTTTGACAATTTTATAGAATCTGATCTTATGATTAAGATAGAGTAAATATAAATCTTAAAGGCTTAATTTTTTACAATTCAGGTAGTAGGAAATTTTTTGTATTTCCTAAAAAAGCTGTGTAACTTAATTTGAATTACACCTAAAAATGCTTCCCTAAAAATTTTAGTACTCATCTTAGATGTTCCTTCAGTGCGGTCGGTAAAGATAATCGGGACTTCTACTACATTAAAACCATATTTTATGGCAGTAAATTTCATTTCAATCTGAAAAGCGTAACCAATAAATTTGATTTTATCGAGTGGAATGGTAGCAAGGACTACGCGCCGGTAGCATTTAAATCCCGCGGTTGCATCCTGAATATTGATCCGTGTTACCATTCTGACATAAACAGAGGCAAAATAAGACATCAAAACCCTGCTCATGGGCCAATTCACCACATTTACACCTTTGATATATCTAGAACCAATAGCCAGATCAGCCCCTTCAATACAAGCAGTTTTTAAACGGATCAGGTCTTCCGGATTGTGTGAAAAATCTGCATCCATTTCAAAAATGTATTCATAATTACGGGAAAGTGCCCATTTAAATCCGTGAATATAGGCAGTTCCAAGTCCGAGTTTGCCAGAACGCTCCTCGATATGAATCATGCCTTCATATTCTGACTGTAAACTCTTTACAATTTCTGCTGTACCATCAGGTGATCCATCATCCACAACCAAAACATGAAATACATCAGGCAATGACAATACCTTTCGGATAATATTTTCGATATTTTCCTTTTCGTTGTAGGTAGGAATTATAACAATGCTGTCTGATAACACAAAAATGGATTTGATTTACAAATATACGGCTTTAAACGAAGAGAGAGATATTTCGGTATCTCTCTCTTCATTTAATTCATTTAAATGAGTTTTATTCTGCTTTGACCATTGTTTCTTTAGAAAAGTCTTCAGCGCCATGGGCAAGTCTTTTTAATGGTTTTAGCATGGTGATTACAATTCCACCAATGATAGTACAAAAAATTGCAATGCCGGTAAATATCTCTAATTCGCCTGCGGTTTGTGACCAAACACCTACCCATCCGGCAACGTAATTACCGAGTCCGGTAGCTGCAAAAAATACACCCATCATGATCGACGCATATTTCATCGGTGCAAGTTTGGTAATATATGATAGTGCAACAGGTGAAGCACTAAGTTCGCCGATTGTATGAAACAGGTAGGCTAGAACCAGCCAATACATGGCTGAAGCACCGTCATTTTGATACTGTATGGAAGCGGCCGACATGAATAAAAATCCCCAGCCCATAATGATTACACCAATGGCAATTTTAAAAATAGAAGATGCTTCTTTTCCATTTCTTTTGCGGTTAAACCAAAAAGCTGCAATGGGAACGCCCAGGGTAATTATAAAAAATGAGTTTACTGACTGAAACCAGGTTGCAGGGACTGTCCAGTCAAGAAATGCAATCAAGCGGTTAGTTTTCTCTGAGGCATATAGATTCATTAAGCCTCCTGCCTGTTCAAATGCACCCCAAAAAACAATGATCATCAAAAAGGAAAGCAACATCACTTTAACACGGTCTTTTTCAATACTGGTAAGTGGTTTCGAGATAGTTACCTGATCTGCTGCAGATAAGGTCTTAGTTGCTTCACCAACTCCTTTTAGGTCATTATGCCCTAATATAAAAATAATTAGTCCTAGGGCCATTCCAATTCCTGCAAGTCCGAAGCCATAATGCCAGCCCATAGTTTCTCCAACATAGCCAATAATGATACCTGCCAGAAAGGCACCGGTATTAATTCCAATATAAAAGATAGTAAATCCTTTATCACGGCGATCATCACCTTTTGGATACAGACCACCAACCATAGTCGAGATATTTGGTTTTAGACATCCTACACCTGCAATGATAAGACCTAATCCAATATAAAAAGTTATTGAGGACTGAAAAGCAAGAATACTGTGGCCTGCTACCAGTAGTAAACCACCCAGAATGACTGCCTTTTTTTGTCCAATCAATTTATCTGCCAGGATTCCCCCTGGGATAGAGGATAAATAGACCAAAAAAGTGTAAATACTATACAGTTTTAATGCTTCGCTGCTTGTCCACCCAAACCCGGGATTTTCACCATTTACCGATGAAACCAGAAATAATACGAGAAGTGCCCGCATTCCATAAAAACTGAATCTTTCCCACATCTCGGTAAGAAAAAGTACATATAACCCTCTTGGGTGGCCGAAAAGCTGTTTTTGCTGTATTTCCATGCTTTTTAAAATAATTGATTGTTTAGAATTTATAATTGGCTAAAGATTTACTCATAATTGGTTAAATAAGAGTAAAGAGTTCAATTATAATTAAAATTTACTAAAATTGCCGACATATATTATTTGTTCAATCTAAATTCCAATGTAATGATTCAAGAAATTCCATTAATTACGAATGATGCTATTGTTTTAGGTATTTTAATGAGCATTCTTGGATTAGTTTTTTGGTCTTCTCAAAGCAGTCTGACATTCTTTAAAAAACTTTACTCAGTTATTCCGCCAATATTGCTATGTTATTTTCTCCCAGGTATTCTTAATTCTGCCGGGGTTATCTCCGGCACTGGATCTGGTTTATATGCAATGGCCTCCAGGTATCTTTTGCCAGCCAGTCTAGTTTTATTTACCCTGAGCCTTGATCTGAATGAAATATGGAAATTAAGGAAGAAAGCTGGTTTGATGTTTATTACAGCTTCAATTAGTATCATAATTGGAGGGCCAATAGCTGTATGGATCGTATCTTTATTTGCACCTGAAATAGTTGGTGGAGAGGGAGCGGATGCAGTTTGGAGAGGATTGAGTACCGTTGCCGGTACCTGGATTGGTGGAGGAGCAAACCAAGCAGCAATGTTTGAGATATTTAAGCCAAGTACAGACCTTTTTTCAGCAATGGTTGCTTTGGATGTATTTGTTAGTTATGCATGGATGGCACTACTTTTATATGGAGCAGGAAAAAATAGTAAGATCAACCAATTTTTAAAGGCCGATGATCAGTCGGTAACTGAAATAAAGGATAAAATTGAAGCTTATCAATTAAGTGTCATGAGGATTCCAAAAATGGAAGATCTTGTAATGATACTTGGAATCGCCTTTGGGATTACTGGTATTGCTCATTATGGTGCTGATACAATTGCGCCATGGGTTACAATCAATGCACCTTATTTAAGCAAATTTAGCCTTACTTCCGGCTTTTTTTGGCTTGTAATTATTGCAACTACCTTAGGAATGATATTATCATTTACAAAGATGAGAAATCTGGAAGGAGCAGGAGCATCCCGGATAGGGAGTGTTCTCTTATATGTTCTGATTGCTACTATTGGGATGCAAATGAATGTGATGGCCATTTTTAGGAATCCGGGAATTCTGCTACTTGGTTTGATCTGGATATTGATTCATGCAATTATTTTATTCTTTGTCGCCAAGATCACAAAGACACCATTCTTTTTTGCAGCGGTTGGCAGTATGGCTAATATTGGCGGACCTGCTTCAGCTCCGGTAATAGCAAGTGCATTTCACCCTTCATTGGCACCGGTAGGGGTATTGCTGGCAGTTTTTGGTTATGTAATTGGTACTTATGGAGCTTATGTTTGCGGATTGATGATGCAGGCGGTATCACCCTAGGGGTATGAGGTTTGAATTATTAGGTCTGAGGTCTTAAGTCTGAAGTTCTGCTATGAAATGAAGCTAACTTACTACTTCTGCTTCATTTTCCTCGGGTCATTGAAATTATCATCCTGATCTGTAGAGGAATTCTTCATTTCCAGGGACTGAACAAATTTCCATCTGCCATTAACGAGCTTGTATCCATCGTAAGATAAATCAGGGCCGTATAGTTCAAATCTGCCTTTTAACTTCGGATCGGGCGGCGCAAGATGGTCAAAAACCACAGTACCGATAGATTGCTCAAAGTTTAATACCATTGATGCACGGCGGTCGTATTCAAATATTATTCGCTTTTTTTTTAGCATATCTTTGTCCCCATCAAATACCGGCATCCCAAAGTATGCCTTCCCATCTTTAAAATAAAGTATTTCAATCACTTTTTTTGTTGAATTTGCAGTATTCCCTTTCCAGCCTAACAATACATAATATGGGGTTTGGACATTATTTAAAACAGAGATAATACGGTAATACTGAGCGCCATACCATTTATCATTTGTAGTGATAGTATCAGTGCTATTTTTTATTGCTGGTGTATAATCTACAAGAGGGAACATTTGTAGTTTTCCTTCGGGATTATTCATTTGAATTGTACCATAATAACGGTAACTGCCATCATCATTCATTACATGCCAGCTGAAGATTCTGAAACGTTTATCAGGGGATGTTTGAATTGAAATAGTTTTAAGTGAATCAAAGGAAAAATTAAAGGAATAGGGTATTCTCAAGGTATTAACCAATGTTTTAATTAATTTGTAATTCGCATTGTAACGTTCGGGTTCAATGTTGTCATTGATCATTTTGTAGCTAAGAACCTGAAGACTATCCTGAAGGTCTGTCATGATCTGCTTGTTTTTATTACCATCTGAATGCTGAGCCCTAACATTACACAATGTAAAAATGGTCAAACCGAAAATTAAAAAAAGCTGTCTCATTACTATTTATTGAATGTTTTCAATGACGATTGCACTTGCTCCACCACCACCGTTACAAATGCCGGCAACACCAATCTTTCCGCCGTTTTGCTGAAGAACATTCAACAAAGTGACTACAATCCGGGCACCCGATGCACCGAGAGGATGTCCCAATGAAACGGCACCTCCATTTACGTTAACCTTTGCCGGGTCAAGTTCAAGAATTCGGTTATTGGCTATTGAAACCACTGAAAATGCTTCATTGATTTCGTAAAAATCTACGTCAGAGGCTTTGATTTTGGCCCTTTCCAGAGCTTTAGGAATCGCTTTTGATGGTGCTGTTGTAAACCATTCAGGAGCTTGTTGTGCATCTGCATAGGCTATAATTCTTGCCAAAGGCTTAATTCCCAATTCATCTGCTTTTGTTTTGCTCATCAAAACTAGAGCCGCCGCACCATCATTTAAAGTGGAGGCATTCGCAGCTGTTACCGTACCATCTTTTTTAAATGCTGGTTTCAGACCAGGTATTTTATCAAATTTAACTGAATTGATTTCCTCATCATTTTCAACAAAATTGATTTCACCTTTTTTGTCTCTTATCTCAACAGCTACAATTTCATTTTTAAATTTGTTATTTGCCTGTGCAGATTGTGCGCGTTTGTAGGATTCTATTGCATATGCATCTTGGTCTTCACGAGTGATATTGCATTCGGTTGCACAAAGTTCTGCGGCAGATCCCATGTGATAATCGTTGTAAACATCCCATAAGCCGTCTTTTACTAGCCCGTCGATAATCTGACCATGTCCAAGACGATAGCCATTTCTTGCTTTATCCAGATAGTATGGCACATTGCTCATACTTTCCATTCCTCCGGCAATTACAACATCATTTTCTCCCAATGCGATACTCTGTGCAGCCAACATAATTGCCTTTGTTCCGGATGCACATACTTTGTTGATTGTAGTTGCCGGAATATCCGGTAAACCTGCAAATTTCGCAGCCTGAGTAGCAGGAGCCTGTCCCAGATTGGCAGATAAAACATTCCCCATAAAAACTTCTTGTACCTGGTCAGCTTTAATACCTGCACGTTCAACCGCAGCTTTGATTGCAGCAGCGCCCAAAGTGCTTGCGGAAAGACTTGAAAGTGAGCCTCCAAAACTCCCGATGGGGGTTCTTACAGCAGAGATTATGTATACTTCGTTCATGTTTATCTTCAATTGGTTTGCAGGCGCAAGTTATAAAATTAAGATTATCAGAAATCAACACATGCTTGTTGATTTGATGACTCTTTTCCTTTTAATTTCTTTTGAATCAATCTAATTGATCAATAGACGTATCTGATTCGTCATTAATTTTTCAGTAAAATTAACGCAATGATCATATAAATGTTTTGCTTATTCATATTGTATAGGGATATTTAACACATGAAAAGATCTTTTTACCAATTACAGACAATTGCTGTTTTGTTCTTACTGCACATTTCAGGATGTGCCTCTAAACCGTATACCTTTTTTCAAATGGCAGATACTCAATTTGGGTTTTTTAATGCCAATAAGGAATTCAGCAGGGAAACTAAAAATATGGAAAAGGCTATTGCCGAGTCAAACCGTTTAAAACCCGCCTTTGTTGTGATTTGCGGTGATCTTATAAATAAACCTGGTGATCTTTCACAAATTGCAGAATATAAGCGGATAGCAGCTCAGCTGAATCCCTCAATAAAATTGTACAGTGTTTCCGGTAATCATGATGTAGAAAATGTTCCTACACCCGCAAGTCTCGAACTGTATAAAAAACATTTCGGCGAAGACCGTTATACTTTCAGTTCAGGTAATATGCTTGGAATAATAATTAATTCATCATTGATCAAGGACCCTTCACTTGCACCAGCGGAGGCTGTAACACAGGAGGCCTGGTTGAGAATTAGCTTAGAAAAGGCTAAAAATTCAGGAGCAAAAAACATCATGGTATTTATGCATCACTCACTGTTCCTGAAAGACCAAAATGAACCGGATGAATACTTCAATATTAATACAGAGCGTCGTAAAATATATCTTGAATTATTCAAGCAATATGGTGTAAAACAGGTTTTTGCAGGTCATTATCATCGTAATTCATACGGAAAGGCAGGAGATCTTGAAATGATCACTACCGGGCCTGTTGGCAGGCCACTTGGAGTGGATAGTTCTGGATTCAGGATTGTGAACGTAAAAGGTAAAATTGTTGATCATCAGTATTTTGCCCTTGATTCACTTCCCAAAATACTCCGTTTTCAAAAAAAATAATTCCTTAATTAGATTTTTTTAGTGAATTAATTATTATCTAAAACGAGACGCTTATAGGCCATTACCTGCCCAAGATGTAGTCCTTCGTGGAATGGCAAAAAAATAAGGGCATCTTCAATGGAATTGATTTCAAAACCTGTGCTTGTTGTCCATGCGGGATAGTTATGAAAAATATTCTTTTCTAAATCCGATTCTAATTGATCCAGACTGCTGAAAAGGAGAGATTTTATTTTTTCAATTTCTTCAGCAAGCATCATATGATCTGGTTTTGAACCATTCTTGAATGAATTGAAGAAATCCTGCTCTATATTTAATTCAAGCTTCCCCCGCAAATAAAATATTCCTTCCTGGGCAGCAATTAGATGTCCAAGGTTCCAGATAATGTTATTATTGAAGCCAGTTGGAATTTTATTTAATTCGGCATTGCTTAATCCGCTGATTAATTCTAAAGCTTTAGTTCTTATTTTTCTGATTAAATCAATTTTTGGCTTCATTAATTATGTTTTGGACTCAAATTTAACTATTCGTTTCAATTTTAATTGAATTAGATTAATTGATTATTACTGTTGTCCGGTTAAAATAAAATTTCAGATAAAATAGTCCTTTACATTGTAAGAGGTATGTTTTTAAGAATCCGAAACGTAGCAAGCGCCCCATTAAGTTTAGAATCATTTTTTATAGTTTCACTGCCTTGAAATCTGCAAAATTCTACCTAAAATACCAGGACTATTGATAAGCTTTGGCTTAAGCACAAAATCTCCGTTAACCTTTTTTCCGCCTCAGCTGGTGCGGCAGGCACAGTCCA
>CAMBFY010000106.1 GCA_945865415.1 Sphingobacterium thalpophilum | reverse complement strand
TTATACTATGCCTGCTGGCACATTAACTAAAGGTGAATATGGAATAATGTTCATGGTTAATGGTAGAGCCCCAGATAATGGTAATGACTTGCAAAGATTTATAGGTATTAACGCTATGAACAAATCTAATGATTGGAAAGGATTTGACTTTAGCTGGTCAAATCGATTGAAAATCACACTACCCTAATTCACTAATTTGATTTAAGTCGCTAATTATATATTCTTTACTATAAAATCACTAATTTTCCAACCGCCCCAATTCTGGGGCGGTTTTTTTATGTTCTTAAAGTTGATTGATTTTAAATTCTAGTTTTACATAGATTCGTCTATTTGGCGCAATTTTTCCTACTTACTCAGCCATGTAACATTAAGGGAAGTCCGCAGCCGAGATTGCCAGCTTAGTTTCAATACGCTACCATCCCAACAAGTTCGATTTACCCTAAGCCTTTCAGAGAATGGTGGTGAAGAAGAAATACAACAAAAACAAAAAAAGTATTGGTTTCTACTCCGCACTCCTAATTAAAACCGAATAACAAAATCTTCTTTCGCCTGTGCTTTTCCGACGAATACAAGTCCGATTTGAAAGAGATCAATAGTTACACTGACTTCATGATGTGCTTTGACCTGTTGCCAGGCATCTATCATACCCTTATTCCCGTAAATATGATCAAAAATCAGTATTGAGTTCTTGCTTAGCTTTGGCAAACACCACCTAAAATAGTTCAGAATAGCTTCTTTAGGGTGTTTGCCATTGATTAACACGAAATCGAGCTCAGTACTATTTCTAATGACTTCTGGAAACAGCTCATCAAAATCCCCAACAAGGAGTTCTGAATTTTGAATGTGAAGCTTATCAAAATTCTCAAGGGCAATGGCTGCTATTTCAGGACACCTTTCTATACTAATAACCCTTGCATTAGGAGCAGCTTTAGCAAGGTATGCTGTGGTAATGCCTAAACAGGTGCCTAATTCAATAATATTGACCGGATTTGCATCTGCTGCAAGGCGATAGATGAGCTGATCTAGCCTGACACGCTTTAAAATATTTCTGGCTAATGTGCTAACCTTGCTTTGTTTATTCTTAGTAAGAAGTGAACCAACTCCAAGATCGGTGATATTTATACTGCCTACATCAAGAAATAATTCAGACCGTAATTTCTCAATATCAGAATAAATCTTTTTGGCATGAAAATCGTAAATAACATCATCAAGAAGCCGGTAAACAAAAGGGGAATGAACTCCATGCCTGGTTTTAGCCTTAAACCGGTGCTTCAGGAAACTGATTAGCATTGACAAATTCAACATAGGGATAAAGATAGTTTTCAGATTGGAGATATTAGATATGAGATATGAGAAGAGGGCAGCTAATAGCTTTTAAGAACAAATACAATTTTGCGTAAATTTGCAGATAGCAATGAACGAAAAGGAAGTAGAATCACTTATTAAATTACTTGATGATCCCGACACCGAAATATCACGTCATGTAGAGGACAAGTTATTATCCTATGGGAATGATGTTATTGGATATCTGGAAAATGCCTGGTCTCAATCACTGGATACCATTCTGCAGGAAAGAATAGAAAACCTGGTTCACAAAATTCAGTTTCAGAATGTTAAACAGGAGCTCAATTTATGGCATATGGGTGGTTCTTTTGACCTTTTACAGGGAATGCTCATCATCAATAAATACCAGTATCCGGATATTGATGAACAAAAAATCATCAATCAGATTGAGGAAATAAAAAGAGAAATCTGGATGCAGATGATCTATGAGATGAGTGCGGTTGAGAAAGTAAAATTAATCAATCATATCTTTTATGGTGCTTATGGTTTTTCAGGAAACACCACAAATCATCAGGATCCGCAAAATTCTTACCTGAGTCAGGTACTTGAAAGCAAAAAAGGAAACCAGATCTTACTCGCAGTAATTTATTCCATTATTGCCCAAAAACTCGACATTCCGGTCTACGGAGTTAACCTGCCCCAGCATTTTATACTGGCGTATGTGGATGAGAATCCTTATGACGAGTTCCAGACTTCTCAAAATGTATTTGAAAACAGTATATTATTTTATATCAATGCCTTTAACAAGGGTTTTATTTTTGGACGAAAGGATGTAGATGCTTTTTTAAAACAATTGAACCTAAAACCCCTTAACCATTTCTACGAACCCTGCAGCAATACTGAAATCATCCAGCGGGTACTCAGAAACCTGATCAGTGCTTATGAAAAGCTATCGGCAGTTGAGAAGGTAGCTGAATTGGAAGAGTTGCTAAGGATATTCCCGGAACCGAAATAAGATCCAAGTATCAAGAACCAAGAGTCAAGACATTTTAGTGGTAAATTAAAATGATGGGTATTGGATCTTGTTATCTGTTACCTGTTATCAGTTAACTGGTAACAATGATTAGTACAGATTGGAATAATTACACGAATTTTCTTTGTCTTGGTTCTTGGCTCTTGATTCTTGGCTCTCCTTAAAATCTGTCTTGATTCTTGGCTCTTGATACCTGATTCTCCTTAAAACTCCATCAAATAAGCCTTCAAAAACTCATCCAGATCTCCGTCAAGTACTGCCTGTGCATTTGAAGTTTCATAATTTGTGCGAAGATCTTTCACCAGTTTATAGGGGTGCAATACATAATTCCTGATCTGTGAGCCCCATTCTATCTTTTTCTTATTTCCTTCAATGGTGGCAGTGGCTTCCTGACGTTTACGCATTTCAATCTCATATAACTGAGACTTTAGTAAACGTATGGCATTCTCCTTATTCTGTAGCTGTGATCTTGATTCCTGGTTTTTAATGATAATTCCCGATGGCTTATGATATAAACGAACGGCAGTTTCCACCTTGTTTACATTCTGTCCACCGGCACCACCCGAACGGAAGGTTTCAAACTCAATATCTGCAGGATTCACATAGATCTCGATCGTATCATCAACCAGAGGATAAACATAAACCGAAGCAAAAGATGTATGTCGCTTTGCATTTGAGTCAAAAGGAGAAATCCTGACCAGGCGATGAACACCATTCTCCCCTTTCAGGTAGCCATAAGCAAAATTACCCTCGAACTGAATGGTAACCGTTTTAATTCCAGCAACATCCCCCTCCTGAATGTCCTGTTCTGAAACCTTAAATCCATGCTTCTCCCCCCACATCACATACATTCTCAAGAGCATAGAAGCCCAATCGCAACTTTCAGTACCACCAGCTCCCGCAGTAATCTGCATCACCGCATTCAACTGATCTTCCTCTGAACTGAGCATATTTTTAAACTCAAGTTCTTCAACCTTTTTCAGGGTAATTTCATACTGTTCTTTAAGTTCAGCATCCGTTGCATCACCAGCCTGAAAGAAATCATGCATAACAGCAGCATCCTCTACAGAAGCTTCTGCAGCCTGAAATTCATCCGTCCACTTTTTCTTGGAATTAATAGAATGCAATGATTTTTCGGCTTCTTTGGGATCATCCCAGAAATCGGGTCTTAGGGCTATATCCTGTTCGTTCTTTAGGTCATCTAACTTCTTGTCGATGTCAAAGATGCCTCCTCAGAGACGTTATTCTGTCTCTTAAATCCGTAATATTTTCTTTGGTCATAATGCAAAAATAGAAAAATTAATCTTAGGCTGACAAGGTTTCGAAAAGTCTGACAGGGTTTAAAACCCTGTCAGACTTAAACTAAAAACCGTCTGCTTTTATCTGCTTTTCAGTAATTGATCCGTACTTCGCAACAATACTTTTGATATCTTCTGATTTTCCAACCAGTACAAAAGTTAAATTATCTTTTGGAAAATACTTATTGATAATTTCCTTTGATTTTGCCACTGTCAATCCATCCACATTAGCCTGAAAATTATTAATGTATGATTCATCAAATCCATACCAGAACATTTGTGTAAGCAATCCAGCCAGCTGACTTGCAGTTTCATACTTAGGTGGGAACTGACCTTTGACATAATTCTTGGCTGAGCTGAGGGTTTTCTCATCTATTCCTTTTTTATGCAAACTATCCAATACCTGCAAGGCTTTATCCAAAGTGGCCTCTGTGGTTTTTGTGGCAGTGAAGGTAGAAATTGAGAATGTTCCTGAATTTTTCAGAGGACTAAATCCACTTCTTGCACCATAAGTAAGTCCTGAATTTACCCGTAGCTCATCATTCAACCAGGATGTAAAGCGTCCTCCAAAGACCGTATTCACGACATCAATGGCCACAAAATCAGGATTATCACGGCGAATGCCCAATCCTCCGATGTAAAGGGTGGTCTCGCGGGCATCTTCTTTATTTACAAGTAATACTCTGGATGCTTGTATCGGTTTAACCGGCTGAGCAGCAAGTCCTTTCTGTACACCGGCAGTCTTTTTCCAGCCTGCAAATAAATTTCTAAGTCGGGATTTCATTTCCTGTGAATTGAAATCACCTACAATTGCAATGGCTGCTCCCTGCGGAGCATAATTAGACTTATAGAAATCTTTCAGATCTTCAATACTGAATTTTCCAACGGTAGCCGGACTTCCGCTTACCGGGTTGGCATAAACATGATCCCCAAAGATGAATTTATCCCAATAAGCATTGATCACGTTTCTCGGACTTAGTTTTGCCTGATCCAGACTTGAAAGAACACGTTTACGTTCCTTTTCAAACTCTTCCTGATCAAACATCGGGTCAACTAAAACCTCTTTTAAGATAGGAAGTACCTTTTCTAAATCTTTGGAAGCAAACTTTGAACTAAGTCCTGCGGATTCCTTGTTTGCATAGGTATTCAGACTCGCACCAATAAAATCCAGTTCCTCCTCTATTTTAGTCTTGCTGTAACTTTTTGTTCCATATTGTAGACCCGCGGCAGTTAAGCTGGCTAAACCTGATTTGGTACCATCATATATTGCTCCCGCAGGTATAATTGCAGATACGCTGATCACAGGAACTTCATGCTGCTCCATCAAATAAATGCTTAAACCATTTGGAAGAACAAACTTCTCATATGCGGGCACTTTAAAAGCTGCCGGATGGTTCTGGGCAATTGCTGTACTGCATATCACCAAAGCAGTAAGGATTAGGCTGGTGTACTTTTTTAAATTCTTCATTTCTTTATTCCTCCACTTTAGCTTTTAAAACACCTACCGTACGGTTTGACTTTTTGAAGTACTCATTCGCTACACGCTTTACATCTTCAATACTAACCTTTGAAAATTCTGCAGGCGCGTCGAACATTTTACGGTAATCCCCAAAGAAAAGCTCATACGTGCCGATATTATTTGATTTACCATTAATAGTCTCAAGCTGCCCGTAAAATTCCATGAGCTTCTGATTCTTTATTTTTTGCAATTCAATTTCAGTAATCCCATCTTTTTGAATTTTCTCAATCTCCGCGTAAACCGCAGTTTCTACATCCGATTCCTTAACATCTTTCGCTGCCAATGTATAGATCATGAACAGATTCGGATCAAAGCTTTCGCTGAAATCAGTACCAACCATGGAGGCCAATTGTTTTTTATCGACCAGCTCTGAATGTAAACGTGATGAATTCCCGCTTGAAAGCACCGAACTCAAGATGCTTAATGGATAAAAATCTTTGCTTTTCGCTTCAGGTGTGTGGTATCCAATCATTAAATATGGACTTGGGACTTCTTTATGAGTATAAATCCTTCGCTCACCTGTCTGTATAGGTTCTACCAAATGTACTGGTTTTGGAGGATCACTTGCAGGTATCGGAGCCATATACTTTTCAGCCAAGCGTTGCACTTCGGCAAGCTTAACATTCCCTGAAACTACCACCAGACAATTATTTGGTGCATAATAGGTTTTAAAGTATTTCTCAAGATCTTCTTTCGTCCAGTTTTTGATATCAGTTTCATAGCCTATAACTGTCCAGTGATACGAATGTTCCTGAAAAGCTGTAGCATTAACTGCATCGCTCAACATATTCCAGGGTGAATTTTCCAAACCAGTACTGCGTTCTGACAATACAACACCACGCTCACTTTCAATCATTTTAGGGTCTATACTCAAACTTGCGATACGATCTGATTCGAGGTCAAAAATGGTCTCCATTGCACTTACCGGAAACCAATCTGTATAAACAGTAAGGTTTTGGGTGGTATAGGCATTATTGGCGCCACCATTAAACTCCATGGTTTGGTCGAACATCTTGGGGCCAAATTTTTTGGAGCCATTGAACATCATATGTTCAAAGAAGTGGGATAATCCGGTAATTCCCGGATATTCATTTCTTGATCCTACCTTGTAAAAAAGGTACATATTGGCATTTGGAATAGAACTATCCTCAAGCACGAGGAATTTCATACCGTTTTTCAATGTAAATGTCTTTACATCATCGGGCTTGGTCTGGGCAAACAGGGGAATCCAGCAGCCCAAAAGCAAAATAGTCAGTAATCTTTTCATTAATAATTTATTGGTCAGGGTGGAAATTTATTCAAATTAATAGATATAAAATCTAATTTTACTATAAGAAGACCAACTTTCTTTATTCTGTAATCCGATTTTATGCTTCCAAGAACCAATTTCTGCTCTACAAATGCTTTTAAAGCCCTTTCACTGCATTTTGAGGAGATAAAAAATAATAAACTAAAAGATCTGTTTAAAGACCCAAAACGATTCGAGGAATTTACAATCAGCTTTGGAGATATTTTGCTTGATTATTCAAAAAACTGCATTACTTCTAAAACTCATCAATTATTAGTTGAACTGGCAGAAGAATGTGGCCTGAAAGATGCCATAGAGCAACAGTTTAAGGGAGAACTAATCAACGAAACTGAGGGCAGGGCTGTGCTTCATACTGCATTGCGTAATCCTCAAAAAACTGGTTTTATGCTTGATGGAACGGATATTTTATCGGATATCCATCGTGTATTGGATAAAATGAAGCATTTTTCTAATCAGGTTATCTCAGGAGAATGGAAAGGATATAGCGGTAAATCAATTACAGATATCGTGAATATTGGCATTGGCGGCTCAGATCTTGGTCCGGTGATGGTTACTGAAGCTTTAAAAGCATACAGTAATCATCTCAAACTCCATTTTGTATCCAATGTAGATGGCTCACACATCGCCGAAACACTCAAAAATCTTGATCCTGAAACTACGCTTTTTATGATCGCTTCCAAAACATTTACTACGCAGGAAACAATGGCCAATGCTTTTTCGGCACGCGACTGGTTTCTGAAGAACGGAGGAAATGAGGTTGGTGTGGCGAAACATTTTGTGGCCATTTCTACAAATGAATCTGGAGTGGCAAAATTCGGGATCGATACAGCCAATATGTTTGAATTCTGGGATTGGGTTGGAGGTAGATATTCTCTTTGGAGTGCCATCGGCCTCAGTATTTCCTGCGGAATAGGATTCCAAAATTTTAAAGAATTACTTGCCGGTGCGCATGCTGCTGATAATCATTTCCGCAATAGTGATTTTAAGGAAAACATTCCAGTCACGCTTGCATTGCTGGGCATTTGGTACAGCAATTTCTTTGGTGCTGAAAGTCAGGCGATACTTCCATACGATCAGTATATGCACCGGTTTGCCGCTTATTTCCAGCAGGGGGATATGGAGAGCAATGGTAAATCCAACGACAGGAATGGTAATCCTGTTAATTATCAAACCGGACCTGTAATCTGGGGTGAGCCAGGTACCAATGGGCAGCATGCATTCTATCAGCTTATACATCAGGGAACAAAACTCATACCCTGCGACTTTATAGCAGCGGCACAAAGCCATAATCCAATTGCCAACCATCATCAATTATTGCTGTCCAATTTCTTTGCTCAGACAGAAGCATTAATGAATGGTAAGAGCAGGGAGGAAGTTGAAGTAGAATTAAAAGCTGCCGGAAAGAATGCTGATGAAATAGAGAAATTGGCACCATTCAAAGTATTTGAAGGGAGCAGGCCAACAAATTCTATACTCGTTAAAAAAATTACTCCATTTTCTTTAGGTTCGCTCATTGCGATATACGAACATAAAATATTTGTTCAGGGCATTGTTTGGAACATTTTCAGCTATGATCAGTGGGGTGTGGAGCTTGGAAAGCAATTGGCAGGGCGAATTCTTCCGGAGTTGGCGGATGATCAGCCAGTAGCAGGGCATGATGCTTCAACTAATGGGCTGATTAATCAGTATAAGGTATGGAGGGGGCATTAAGTTGAAAGGAGAAAGCTGAAAGCCAAGAGCGTAAATTACCAATAGTATGTCATTGCGAGGAGGCACGACGAAGCAATCTCATCAATTTTAGCACTATTATTATGAGATTGCCACGCTACGCTCGCAATGACAAAAACAAAACCTACTGCAACTCCCCCAGTTTTATCTGGAATAACTTATCCCATTTTTTACCGGTAACAAACAAACGCTTTCCTTTACTATCCCAGGCAATTCCATTCAAAACGAAACCATCAAAATCTTTCATTGGCCTGATTCCATCGGCATATAAGTCGCTAAGGTCAACCTCAGCTGTAACTTGTCCGTTAGCCGGATCGATAATTACAATACGGTTAGAATTATAAATGTTAGCATAAATACGACCGTCGATAAATTCGAGTTCATTTAGCTGATAAACTGGTCCGTTCTGGTCATATACCTCAATGGCACTTTCCTGCATGTAGGTATCCTTGTTCAGGATATAAATTGAATTGCTACCATCGGTACTGTAGATAACTTTCCCATCATTACACAAACCCCAACCCTCCCCCTGGTATTGATTAGGAAATTCACGAAGCAATTTCAGGGATTTCAAATCATATTCCAGACTGATATTATTCTGATAGGTAAGCATCAGGATCTTATCCCCAACAATTGTAATTCCTTCAGCAAAAAGTTCATCCCGAACTTTTGTCAATTGCAATACTTTACCAGTAGCAGGTTCTGTTTTTCGTATACTAGATTCACTGGCTAGTCCGTCACTCTCATAAAAATATCCGTTATAGAACTCCAAACCCTGGGTATAGGAACTGGTATCATGTTTAAAAACCTGCTGAACCACATAGCCCAACTTCTCAGGAACTAAAGTAGATTTCACAACGATATTTGTACTAATTTCTTCTGGCTCTGCTTGACCCCGGTAAATCTTTGCAGTAATTGCTTTTATTCCTAATTGCAAATTACTAGT
>CAMBFY010000105.1 GCA_945865415.1 Sphingobacterium thalpophilum | reverse complement strand
ATTGCATCACATTAATTTTGATATGAGCTTCACTGAAAGCTTCTAATAGCTCGCTTAAATTCCTTTCATCCATATAGGAGAAGTCTTTAGTCGAAATATTTAAAAGAAGCTGTTCCTTTTTTAAAACAATTGCCAGGATTGGAGTATTTAGTTTTGCGAATGTGTCAATTCTTGTTCCTTTTTCTTCGGGATTTAAAAATGGCTTCACCAATAAGGCAATACCCTCATTTTGTAGTGGTTTTATCGTCTTAGGATGGATAATATTTGCTCCATAATAAGCCAGTTCCAAAGCTTCAGAATAGGCTAGCTCGTCATATTTTCGTGCTGAACTGAATATTGCCGGATCTGCATTCATAATACCCGGCACATCCTTCCAAACTGTTAGGGATTCAGCATGCATACAAGCTGCAAATACAGCAGCCGAATAATCTGAACCCTCCCTTCCAAGTGTTGTTGTGAAATTCTCACTTGTTCCACCGATAAAGCCCTGAGAAATAATCGTTTGAGACTTATATTCTTTTTTCAATTGAACGATTGATGCCTTAGTTTTATCCCAGTTTATGATTCCTTCACGGTATGTATTATCAGTATGAATATAGCTTCTCGCGTCAATCCATTTGTTTTTGATGTTGCATTTAGTTAGGAATGCTGATATAATTTTACTAGAGACAAGTTCTCCGATTGAAACAATCTGATCATAATTAAAATTATAATCAGGATGTGGTTCATCTTCAAGGATCCATTCAATCTCGATGAAGGTATTGGCAATCTCATCAAATACAGGATCATCCTGCAGCTCAAATAGCTCCAATAGAATCTGATCATGAAATTGTTTGATTTCTTTTAGAATCAAAAACGCATTTTCTTTATTATTGATGTAGGCAAAGCAAAGTTTTTCGAGCGCGTCGGTAGTTTTTCCCATAGCAGAGACAATGATCAAAAGCTGATCATCGCTATTCATGTTGATTATTTCAACCAGATTTTTAATGTTTGCTGAGTTAGAAACAGCAAAGCCTCCAAATTTATATACCTTCACTTAATAGAATTATAATTTATCAACCTGATCTTCCGAGAGTGATACATTTATCCAACCGGAATCAAACTCAGCTTTATATTTTTTATAGAAATTAATTGCCGGTTCATTCCAGTCAAGAACCTGCCAGGTCATTCCTTTTAATTTTTTTTCTTTTGCCTCCTCGATTAAGCGGTTCAATATCATTGTTCCGAGACCTTTTCCACGCATATTTTCCGTTATCAATAGATCTTCCAAATACATACGACAGCCTTTCCAGGTAGAGTAGCGTACATAATATAGTCCAAAACCCAGAATGATTCCATCAAGTTCTGCCACAAAGGCTTTCCAGACAGGATTAATTCCAAATCCTGCACTTTCAAATTCTTCCAAACTGACTGTGACTTCATTTGGAGCTTTTTCGTAAACTGCAAGTTCATTAATCAGCTCCAATAGCCTTTTACAGTCCTCTTTTAAAGCTACTCGTATAATTACAGACATGTTAAATCTTCATTAATCTGTTTCCAAAAATTGTACTTCCAAGCCTGATCATTGTACTTCCCTGCTCAATTGCCAATTTATAATCTCCTGACATACCCATAGAAATCTCCTTAAATGCAGAATTATTCCTAAAAAATGTATCCTTTAAGCCCTGAAAGAAAGTATTTAATTCATAGAACTCTTCCTTTGTTATTTTGGGATTATCAGTTAATGTTGCAATACCCATAACTCCACATATGCGGATGTTTTTTAATTCAAGATATTCTTCAGATCGAAGTAAGTCAATCGCTTCCGATAGATCCATCCCATATTTGGTATCTTCATCTGCAATTTCAAGTTGAAGCAAACAATCAATTATACGCCCGGACTTAAGAGCTTGTTTATTGATTTCCTTTAAAAGTTTCATACTATCCACAGAATGTATCATGCTGATAAATGGAGCTATATACTTTACTTTATTCGTCTGTAAATGCCCTATCAAATGCCATTCAATGTCTTTTGGAAGCTTTTCATACTTCTCAACAAGTTCTTGTACCGTGTTTTCTCCAAATATTCGCTGTCCGGCCTCATAAGCTTCTGTTATACTTTCCAAAGGCTTTGTTTTCGAGACTGCGATAAATTTTACTCCGGTACTTCCAATTTCTTTCTTTATAGCCAATATATTACCTGCGATGCTCATTAATCCGTATTTTTGATTGATTTTTTTAATTGCTAAACCTACGGGATACAACACTAAAATGCAATAGTATTATCACATCAAATCTTATGGGTAAATTGGTAAAAATGAAAGTTTTTAAAATTCTGTTATTCTTAGTTACGTTTATATCTGCTTGTGAGCCTGACAATAAACCAAAGGATTTAATTGAAGAAAAAAAAATGATTCTAATCATGACAGATCTTCATGTAATGGATGGTTATATGTCTACAATTGTATATAATGACACTACAAGAAGGAACACTAAGAATTTGTATGCTACAATTTATAAAACCCATAATATAACTCAGAAATTATTTGAGGAAAGTTTGAAATACTACAGTAGAAAACCTGCTTTGCTTGATACCATGTATAATAAGGTTCAGGCCTTGATTGATGAAAAGGAACATAAGCTGCATAATGCGGAAATTATTCAACCGAACAGGATACAAAAGCAGAAATGATTTACCCTAATAATGCCGGTGAAAAACTGGGCTTTCTGGAGATTAAAGAACTGATTAAGTTGTATTGTCTGAGCTCAATGGGACGGGAATTGGTCGATAAGATTCAGGTAATGAACAATTTTGACAATATCAATAAGTTCTTACGTCAAACTAATGAGTTTAAAAATATTCTTCAGAATGATACGCCTCTAAGTATTCAAAATTTTTTCGATATCAAAAGTATGGTTGAAAAGGCCAGAATTGAAGGGACTTATCTTTCTGAAGATGAATTTTTTAAGGTTTCGGCATCACTTGCAACAGTATTCTCAATAATTCAGTATTTCTCTGACAGAGAGGGTCTTTATCCTAATCTTGAGGCACTTTTTGAACACCTGCCGATCGAGAAGACTATTATTCTTAAGATTGAAAAAATTATTGATCCGAAGGGAAAAATTAAGCCTAATGCTTCTTCTGCACTAATGGATATCACGTCCGGAATTTCTAAAGCTGAGCAGGAAGCACGGAAGAAAATTGATCATATTTATAAGAATGCACAAAATAATGGCTGGACTGCCGACGGAAATCTGACCATTCGGGATGGCAGATTATGTATTCCGGTACTTGCTGAAAATAAGCGAAAATTAAAAGGGTTTATCCATGATGAATCTGCCTCGGGACAGACCGTTTACATGGAACCTGAAGAAGTCTTTCAGTTAAATAATTTGTTAAGAGATCTCGAATTTGAGAAAAGAAGAGAGATTATTAAATTACTGATCGAACTTACCAATGAACTGAGGCCATATGTGCCATTATTGTTATCTTATCATGGATTACTGACCAAACTTGATTTTGTTCGTGCTAAAGCCTTGTTTGCTATAAGTATTGAAGCTGCAATGCCGGTATTAGTTCGTGAGTCAGAAATGAATCTCATTAATGCTAGGCATCCTTTATTAATGATTAGTTTAAAAAAGGAAAACCATTCAGTTGTACCTCTAAACATTAAAATTGATGACCATGATCGGGTTATTGTAGTATCAGGTCCAAACGCCGGTGGTAAATCTGTTTGTATGAAAACCGTCGGCCTCCTTCAGATTATGGTTCAGGCAGGATTGTTAATTCCTGCTGATGAGCATTCTAAACTGGGCATTTTTAAACAGATTTTTGCAGATATAGGTGATGACCAATCCATTGAAAGTGATTTGAGTACCTATAGTGCCCATCTTTCAAAGATGAAATATTTTTTGGAATGGGCAAATTCAAAAACCTTAATTTTAATTGATGAATTTGGTACAGGTACTGATCCTCAATTTGGCGGACCTATTGCAGAGTCGGTTTTGGAATACTTAAATAAGAAGAATGTCAGGGGAGTTGTTACTACACATTATTCAAACCTCAAAACCTTTGCCAATAGTTCTTTGGGTCTCGAGAATGCATCCATGTTATTTGATAATGAAAAGATGCTTCCACTTTATATTCTTTCTATGGGCAAGCCAGGAAGTTCTTATGCCTTTGAAATTGCGCAGAAAATTGGTCTTGGTACAGAAGTGATTGAATCCGCGAAACGAAAAGTTGGTAATTATCAGAAAAAAGTTGATACTCTATTGGTAGATCTCGAACGTGACAAAAAAGAGCTAATCGAGGCCAAAAGATCTGTTGAAAAAAAGGAAGAAAGGGTTAAGGCCTTGCTCACTGAAAACGAGAAGTTGAAAACTTATTTAGATGAAAATAAGAAGTTGATCATAAAAGATGCAAAGGTCGAAGCTCAGAATATCATTAAAAATGCAAATAAACTCATTGAAAACACAATTTCAGAGATCAAGGAAAGTAAAGCCGATAAAATAAAGACGCAGAATCTGAGACAAAATTTACAGCAAGAATTAACTAAACACCAGGTTCAGGAAAAGAAAATTGTAAAGATTAAGGAAGTTGTTGAAATTAAATCAGGCGACTGGGTGAAGTTGAATGATTCTGAAACTGTTGGTCAGGTTTTGGAAATTGCACGTGATAATGTGATTTTAGCCATGGGCGATTTACGATCCGTAGTAAAATTGAATCGGGTTGAAAAAATATCAAATCGTTCTGTACCAAAGGAAATTAGAAAATCACATGGGACTGATCTTACTGAGAGTTTCTCAACTTTTAAAACAGAACTTGACCTTCGGGGAAAAAGAGGGGATGAGGCACTTTATGAAATTGAAAAGTATCTTGACAGAGCTGTAATGCTGGGTTTGTCCTCTTTGAAAATCATCCATGGTAAAGGAGATGGTATTTTGCGTAAACTGATCCGCGAATATTTACGTAAATATTCTCAGGTCAGTCGTATTGAAGATGAACATGCCGACAGGGGTGGGGATGGTATAACTTATGTTTATCTAAAATAGAATGTTATTTGCCATTACTGTTTAGTCTATAGATACTGTAACATGAAAACATTCCTGCTCATTTTTATCTCTGCCTTAATCATTTTCGGAGCCGCATGTAAAAAATCTGCTAAAAATCCGGATACAATTCCTGAAAATAAATTATGATCAATAAAGTAGTGAAAAGTGCTGATGAAGCTATTAGAGACATTGAGAGTGGGATGACCTTGATGCTCGGGGGTTTTGGGCTCTGCGGGATTCCGGAAAATTGCATAAATGCATTGGTCAGGAAAGGTGTCAGTGAGTTAACATGTATCTCCAACAATGCGGGAGTTGACGATTTCGGTATTGGATTGATGTTAAAAAACAGACAAGTTAAAAAAATGATATCTTCATATGTTGGTGAGAACGCCGAATTCGAGAGACAGCTTTTAAGTGGCGAACTTGAAGTTGAACTCATTCCACAAGGTACACTCGCAACACGCTGTATGGCATCAGGATACGGAATGCCAGCTATATTTACTCCGGCAGGTGTTGGAACTGAAGTGGCAGAAGGCAAGGAGGTAAGAAATTTCAATGGTAAAGATTATTTAATGGAAATGGCTTTTGAAGCTGATTTTTCGATTGTTAAAGCATGGAAAGGTGATACAGCAGGTAATTTGATCTATCGCTCCACTGCCCGTAATTTCAATCCGGTGATGGCTATGGCAGGTAAAATAACCATTGCTGAGGTAGAACAACTCGTTGAGATTGGGGAACTTGATCCCGATCAGATTCATACCCCCGGAATTTATGTTCATTGTATATTTCAGGGGGAAAAGTATGAAAAGAGGATTGAACAGAGGACGGTTAGACTGACTTAATGATTTGAAAATTGGGAGATTTGAAAATTTGATGATTAAATGAGAAATGACAAAGAAAATCTGATCGTAAAATTGATGTTTGATTTTGCTATTGAAATTTTTAGGTGTTCAAAAATCTTACAGGAGAGTGATGACTGCGCACTGTCAAATCAACTACTGCGTGCTGGTATTTCAATTGGTGCAAATGTAAAGGATGCGCAAAATGCATGGAGTAAAGCGGACTTTATTCATAAAATGAATATTGCCAAATTAATGAGTGTTAAAGAATTTTCAAATCTTTAAATCATCAAATTTTCAAATCAATTATGCTTGATAAAAACGGAATAGCAAAACGAATTGCTAAAGAGATTAAGGATGGATATTATGTAAACCTTGGCATAGGTATACCAACCCTTGTAGCTAATTTTATCCCTGAAGGAATAAATGTCGTTCTGCAATCCGAAAATGGTTTACTGGGAATGGGTCCATTTCCAATTGATGGAGAAGAAGACCCTGATCTGATTAATGCAGGAAAACAAACAATTACCACTCTACCCGGTTCTGCAATTTTTGATTCAGCGATGAGTTTTGGAATGATCAGATCCCAGAAGGTAGATTTAACTATTTTGGGTGCTATGGAGGTTTCTGAAAATGGCGACATAGCTAATTGGAAAATTCCAGGTAAAATGGTCAAGGGAATGGGGGGAGCGATGGATTTGGTAGCGTCGGCCAAGAATATCATTGTGGCAATGCAACATGTTAATAAGGCAGGAGAGAGTAAGTTACTTCCTGAATGCTCCTTGCCTCTTACCGGTGTAAACTGTGTAAAAAAAATCGTTACAGAACTTGCGGTTCTTGAAGTGATGTCAGAAGGTGGATTCAAACTATTGGAATGCGCACCTGGAGTAAGTTTGGATTATGTAAGGAATGCTACAGCCGGAAAATTAATCATTGAGGGTAAAATTCCTGAGATGCAGATTTAAAGTAATTGTTCTGCAAATACACTTTTTCTTAACTTATCTGAAATTTCGCTGGTGATTTTGATAATATCTTCAGCAATCTGGGTATTATTCTTAATAATGACATCACAAAATTCCTTGTGAGGTAAAAGGTAATCTTTATAAGCTGGTATAACATGATTCTCCCATTTGTATAACACGTCACTTTTTGGATAACCACGCTCAATCAAATCTCTTTTTAGTCGGCGTTGTAATGCAATTTCCTCATCCGTGTCGATAAATATTTTCAAATCCAGAAGTTCTGCTAATTCTTTAAAATGCAGAATAAATAAACCTTCAACCATGATAATTGGTGCAGGTTTTATTTCGAGAAGTTTTGGTTCAGCATTCGGGTTATTAAAGGTGTACTCCTTCTGATGAACAGTTTCACCTTTTATTAGCTTTTCAATATCCTTTATAAACTGTTGATTATCTATGGTAGAAGGCCTGTCAAAATTGTAGAACTTATTTTCTTCCGGAGTCATATTGTGTGCAACTCTATGGTAATAATCATCCTGAGATAGCAGACAAACCTCATTTTCTTTGAAATGATTTGAGAAACATTTTAAAAAAAATGTTTTCCCTGAACCACTGCTTCCTGCTATTCCAATTACTAAAGGTTTCTTACTCATTGGGTACTCCGTATACTAAAGTTGCCTGAAAGCGTTTGTCCATTACTCCGATTAGATCAGCGACAGCCCTTGTAACTACAATTATAACGTCTTTAGTGGATTCATTCTCCGTAAATTTTCCAACAATCTTGGCGAAAGTACTCTTGCCAGTCATTGGATTGGTAATTTTAACCACTGTTCCAATTGGCGCAGTTTGATGTAATGCAAGCATTTTCGTTCCGTCCAGATTTTCATATGCAATCCAAACAGCGGCTCCACGTTCATTTACTTCTCTCAAACCATATCTGGCTGGAGGTAATTTAAGGCGATCACTTGCATTCTTACTGCTATCAATCTGATTTGGCTGGTTTACAGAACTGATAAGCGGTGTATCTGTTGGAGAAAGAGGTGCTGGAGCGAGTTGTTCAATTGGAGCACTGCCATATGGTACTTTCAATATTTGACCGATAGCCAAATTAATGCTACTTAAATTATTTAGAGCCTTGAGATCGTCTACGGTGGTATTAAACTTTCTGGCAATCATACCTAAATATTCACGAGGACCTACTTTATAGTCAATCACAGCAACTTTTGACCCACTTATGGCCTGAGCTTTATCAGTTTTTAGTTCTTTAAATGGTCTTTCGGTAGGAACACGAATGATCGTTCCAATCTGTAAAAGTCGGTTACTGTTAAATTGAATAATCGATTGCGGGTTAACATTATATTTTCTGGCAATAGAATAATAACTCTCTTTTACCTCTACCTTATGTACAATGTTCTTAAACCCATTTAATTCTTCCACATTAATGGAATCTATTGATGCACTTGCAGTGAATGAAATAATGACAAAAGAAATTGACAACAAAAATTGTCTAAGCATTAACTTGATTTTAAATTTTTGCAATTATACTAAATATGAAACTATTTCATTCTTGTTTCGGACATAGAACAAGTGGTTTTTTTGTACAAAGAACGATTCAGGTTGTAGTTTTTGTATATCTCTTATCAAGATTTCGTCAAGTAATATGCTACTATCCTGATAAACAAGCAGTCTCTGATGAATTTTAGTCTTAATTTTTTCGTGAAAACTGATAATCGTTTGATCCCTGAAATGTAGTACTGATAGATCTCCAATTATTTCCTCACTCAAAATAAAATCAGGCACTTTAAATTGATTTATTATACTAGGGAATAGTAAAGATTGATTAACAGACTCAAAATTAGTTACTTCTGTGATGATTTCACCATTAAGATGATTTATCCAGGATAGTCTTCGCGGACTAATTCTTGGATCAAATACCTGTAGTCCGAAGTCGTTGACTTGATGTAATGATAAATTATAATGTTCCCATAAAACTTCAGCATCATGAATATTAATTGATGTTATCCCCTTGGTTTGCGGACTTCCTGCCTGGTTATTAGCCGTGATAATGAGAGTATTCTCGGTAATGTAAGCAAGATTAAGATTCCATAACTCGCGAAAACTCTTTTCCTTTAACAAAATATCACCTGTCGTGTAGTTAAAAACACTGAAAGATGTCTTTCTTGATTGTATAGTTCTACTTTCAATTGCAATCAAGTCATGGTTTTTATTGAGTTCAATTTTCCAGATAACACCATCAATTTTTTCAGAAAGTATTGGTTTCAATTTATTTG
>CAMBFY010000104.1 GCA_945865415.1 Sphingobacterium thalpophilum | reverse complement strand
ATATTACAGAAAATTTAAAAGATGATCCTGAAGTTTATTGGGCGGCTTTAAAACAAAATATTGATTGTTTTTCATATCTCCCATATGATGTTCAAAGGATTCAATCAGTGTTAGAATATGTTTCTTTGAAAAAAGGATCATTAATTGATGAATGCGCTTTTATAATAGAATCTAAACAAATCAAATTTAATGCTTGCTTAAACTCTGAAAATAATTCATTTAGCTGGGAATTTTCTATTTCGAAATCGTTTAATGAAGATATTAGTGATAACGAATTGCTAAGTACTTTAAAAATTGATCCCACTCAAATAATTTTTCTTACAGAAGACTTTTTAAGTCAAGACAGACCAAGGTTATTAGAAATTCTTAAATATTCGCCCTATCCACTTCAGTTTAAATCTTGTAGAAATATTTTAAAACAAAATGAACTAAACCAATTTATAAAAGAAAATTCCTGGTTTTTCAAATACTTGGATGAGACCGAAAAATCAGATAGCTTTTTTATAAAAGAGATGTTATCAATTAACGGGCTATTAATCCAATACTTATCAAATGAACAAAAGCAAGATCTTGAATTAGTAAAAATTGCACTTAAACAAAGTACAAATGCATGCAGATTTTTAAGTTTAGAAATTAATTGGGAAACTCCAGAAGCAAAATCAATAGCTTTTGAATTGCTTTCTCAAGATCCATCACAAATTTCATATTTTATACATTTAGATGATTTAAGTATAAGTTCAAACCTAGAAGAATTTTTCCTTCATGCATTTGCCCTTGATGTGTCGGTAATAAATTTAATTAATCCTACAAGGGAAAGTACAGATTATAGCACCACACCATGGTTTAAATCTAAGGTATATGGTTCCAATGAAATGGACCAGGATGAATTGGTTCTAGGTATGAATCAAGATGGAAATTTTTTCGATTTTGATCCAATCAAAAATATACCTAGAAATGTTGATATTGCAATATCTCAAGGTAGAGACTTTGATTGGGAAGCTCTATTTAATGATTTTGATGAAATAGAATTAATCGAAACAGCTTTCAAATATTATCCGAATGCTGCAACTTATAAAGCTCTAGAGAATAAAATTGGCAAAAAAATAGAATCAAAAGAATATGTTAATCCAATAACAATTTCCGAAACCCCCAATCTATACACGCTAATTTCAAAAGAAGCACAAGGGCTATTAGACAATGTCATAGCATTTATTAGAGCTGAAAGCGAATGGGATTACTCTGAAAAATTTGAACAACTGCCTTCTAGTTTCAAGGCTAATAAGGATTTTTTAGATTCTATTTCAGACTTGGAAATTGATTTCGAAATTTTAGATGCGTTTTTTGATAAAAAAATACTGCATGATGAGCATTTTATAACAACCTACCTGAAAAAAAACTATCACGAGTATATAAATTTACCTGAGAGTTTACAAACCAATAGGAATGTAGCTTTAATTTATGGAATAAACTATGTTGAACCAAGATTCTTCAGTAATGACACAGAACTTGAGTTAAATGAGAAATTTAAAAATGATAAATCTTTATTAATTGAAATTTCAAGTAAAAATTTACATAACAATTTTACAATCGATGGAGAACTTTTAAGTGACCATAAATTTTTATTTGAAATAATTAAATTCCAACCGCAGCTAATAAAATCTATTTCGAAAGATGCTTTAAATTCAAAATTAATTATTGATGTATTAAAAATCAACATTGATGCTTTTGATCATTTAGAGCCTGAAGAAATGTTAATTCCGGAAGTTTTTGATTTTATTATTCAGAACGATCCTTCTAAGTTTCAAAAATTGGAATCTAGCTATTCAGGGTTTATAATGGATGGAGTGCATTACAGTCCATTTGAATATTTAAAAAGTAACCCCAATTTAATTAAGGTTATTAATTTCAATGATTCGGATAAAATAATTGAAATAATTTCTGACTTTCATCCCATCACCACAAAGGTTTTTAATGACAACCAGACTTCAGAAATTTTAGAAATTGGAACCTTGTATTATGTTAACGGGTATTGTGAATTTACACTTGGTTATGATAACAACTGTTATCTGAGTGAGGATGTTGCTGGAGTAATTGATTATGAAGTAATTAACGAATTTTTAGAAAGTGATGAATCATGGTCTGATTATATTTGGGGTGAATCTTGGCATGATTACAATTCAATTTATCACTCATATGGTATTACACAACCAGCTACTGATTTAAAATTACCCAATGAAGAAATGGTAAGTGTAAATTTAAAATACGAAACACCAGAGTATGACAAATTCATGGATTGTTTTAAAAGTTCTGAGCCAGGTGATTTTGTACACATCGCATCTTCTGATGAAAAATCATATAGCTGGGACGGTTGGAAAAGACATAAGTTAGAGTTTGCACCGGGAATTTTTGACGTTAATAAGATTTCCGTAGAATTTGAAGGTGATATTGTCTCTGGTTATGCCTATAATTATAGTGAAGGTAGAAGCGATTATTTTGAAGAGATTTCTGATTATTCGACATCTGGCAAAGGTTTTACAGGTGATTTGTATTTTAACAATGGCAAAGCTTTAATAAGTGTTGATTCAGAGGAGCTGAAAGAAGCCCTTGCTGCGGCAGGAATTGAATATGATGAACAAGAAAAATTAAAAGAGTTTTGTGAAAAATTTTATCAAAATAAAACTGAATAGTTTTTAATATTTTAACTGAAATTACTCTTTATAGTGTACATAATTAATCAATGAAAAACAGCCAAAAAATCGAAAATCCAAAACCAGATGAAAAAGTTTGTTTCAATTGTGAACATATGTTGTGGTTAGTGGGTGTTGGACAAGGTGTAAAATGTGGACTAAATAGAAAAGATATTCCTAATCGATTTCATAGCTGCGATAATTTTGAATTTAAAATAAAAATCAGTGAGTAAGATTGTATATGTTGATATGGACGGTGTTTTAGTAGACTTTGAATCAGGTATTAAAGCATTAACACAGGATGAATTAGAATTATACGAAAATAAATTTGACGAGGTGCCAGGTATATTTTCAAGAATGAAACCCATAATAGGTGCTTTAGAGGCCTTTGAAAAATTAAATGAACATTTTAATGTTTATATATTATCAACAGCTCCATGGGAGAATCCAACAGCTCTTAACGATAAATTAGCTTGGATAAAAAAACATATTGGAGATGCCGCGAAGAAGAGAGTTATATTCTCACACAATAAGCATCTAAATATGGGAGATTATCTTATTGATGATAGAATAGCAAATGGAGCAGGCGATTTTAAAGGGACGCACATACATTTTGGGACTGAAAAATTTCCAACTTGGGAGTCGGTTTTGAATTATTTAATTAGATAAAACAATTGTGACTGAATCACCAAAATCGTAATTAATAAAAAGATAAGCTGATTTTATCAGAAATGGCATCATCATAAAATGTAATGAGCAGGGTAAAGGATATACCCTGCTTTCAGTGCCACTTTCAAATAAACTTAAAACAGATAATTTATTTATAAAAATTGTCGGTAGAAGTATACAACTAAGAATATCCTTGGCCGTCCCAAAATCAATGAAATAAACTAACAATTCAATTTTGTTTTAAACGACTTACTATTGTGAAATAATTTTTTAAAATAATTTTAGTATATCAGCGAATTTCATTTTTATCAACTCTTCTTCACTTACCTTCATAGCAAGAGAATCATTGAGTCTAGCATAAAATTTACTCCTACTGTACCCCAGGTTATTTCCCTGAGTTAAATGATATTCACAGAAAAAATAAAATCCTACCTTGTCTGTTTCAGAGGTAATTGAATTGTTTTGGTAATCATTTTTTGACCTAAAACTTAAACCACTGGCCAAAATCCTTTTTTGATTCTTAACTTGCTTAAAACTTGGCTCAAAATCAATTAACCTCAACAAATTTCCATCAAAGATAAAATTTGAGTAATTCATGTCTCCATGAACCAAACCCAAATCCTGCATTTCGTCTAAGTCTATTGCTAAATTAGTTAAAGCTATTTTTTTACTCTCAGGAGAAATTATTTTCCATTTTTCTTTTTTTACATACTCTTGCCTGTATACTAATTGATCTTTTAGAAATATGAAATTAATTTTAGGTATTGACGAGATACAAAATGATGCCGTTTCAATTAAATTACACCTGCTAATTATAGATGACTTGTCATCTAACAAATCAACAAAAGCGAAATTTTTTATTTTAAATTCCAATTATTTTTAATCGACTGAAGACGAGTTAATTATATTATTTAAAACCATCAATCTTCTTCTTATTCCATATCCTCATTGTAAAATGTAAAACGTTTTTCAATTCCACCTTCTTCTAAAAACTCATACGCCCCAGAATAGTATCCAGGATAGCCATTAATTGTTACCGTTGCATATAAAATAAATTCTCCTGGACCATCATCAAATTGCGACAACTTAAAAAGATCCGTGTAAAACTCCTCTTCAAATGGGGACTCTCCAAATCCAAAATTACAATCACCTACCGTACTAGTAATTCGACTCAATAGTTTAAAAATAGCTCTAGACTTATTTGGGCCTTCTTCTCCTTTTCCGTAATCACTCGTTGAGATTGTTAGCGCTTCATCAGGTGACGTGAGTAACCACAAATAACCATCACCGTCTTCAATAAATAACTCACCCTTAAAAAGTTCTACAATCTTAGACCACTTTTTATTGAATTCTATCATTTCTTCACTTAAAAGCGAAATGTTAACTTGATTTGAATCAAAAGATAAACTTAGATTTACTGTTGCCATGACCTTATTTTTTAATACTTACCATAATAGGTGACAAATTAAAATAAAAAAAATGAAATATGAGCTGTTCTGCATTTTCAAAAGCAGGTTTTTGTAAATAGCTTTACAATATGCATAATCTGAGGAGGCTGGTACTTGGTCAATTTGGTGAAAAGTATATAAAATTATCACACTCTGAAAATTAGTCCCAGCTTCTTTCAAAAGCAATTCCCATTTTATTTAAAAGATTGTACTCCTGCCTGCACATGCGTAGGGTTTAAGATCTATAATGTTGTAACCGTCTCTAATGGCTGTTTACTAAAAATGTTCATCATTTCGTCTTGATTGGTTGATGTTTTTAAGTATCTTTGTTAGGCAGGAAATTAAAAGAAGTGGAAACGAAGGAATTGATAAAAAGCACGGGTGCAACTTTTACTCCAAAGGGCTTGGCAGACTATTTAAGTAGTCGTATTTTGTCTTATGTGGATAGGAAAGAAGTAACAGTTCTTGATCCTGCTTGCGGCGATGGCGAATTGTTATTGTCTATAGGAGAACACTTGTCGGCTCGTGATATTGATTTTACACTAAATGGATATGATTTAAATGAAGAATATTTGAGCCTTGCAAAAGAAAGGTCATGCCGATTTAGCAAACAAAAAACCAATTTAGTAAATGGAGATTTTTTGGAAGTCGTAGACATTAATCAAAATCAATTAACACTTAATTTTTTTGGAACAAAAGGGAATGGAATAAAAGAGGCCGCTGACATTGTAATTGCCAATCCTCCGTATGTAAGAACTCAAATTCTTGGAACAGAGCAAGCACAACTTCTTGCTCAAAAATTCGGTTTAAAAGGTCGTGTTGATTTATATTATCCCTTTTTAATTGCAATGACTACAAGTCTAAAAATGGGAGGAATTATCGGCGTAATAACATCTAACAGGTATTTGTCAACTAAGAGTGGCGAAAGTGTCAGAAAGTTTTTAAATGAGAATTACGAAATACTTGAAATTGTTGATTTAGGCGATACCAAACTTTTTGATGCTGCTGTTCTTCCTGCAATATTTATTGGTAAGAAAAATGGAAATGTTGGGGCAATTTCTAATGCAGCTAAATTCATTAAGATTTATGAAGAACTGAATGGATACCAAGGAGAACTAAAACCAGCCGCTAATATTTATGACGTATTGAATACATCCGATTCGGGATACTTCTCTGTTAATAAAAAAAGATATAAAAAAACTGATGGCGTTTTAATGTGTCGAACCACAAAAGGTTATTCTTGGGAGTTGCTTTCAGATTCTGAATCGCTATGGGTAAATAATATTGATAAAAATGCATCTTGTTTCGTTGGCGATTTATTCAAAGTTAGAGTTGGTATAAAAACTACGGCTGACAAAGTTTTTATAAATGATGAATGGAATAAATTGGGAACTGAAAAGCCCGAAGCAGATTTGCTCAAAGATTTGATTTCACAGGAGAATATTGGCAGATGGGGAACAACCGCAAAAGCTACTCTTCAAATTCTATATCCTCATTATAACAAGGACGGAAACAAAACAACTATTGATATAGAACAGTTCCCAAAAGCTAAAAAATACTTTGAGAGATTTGAAGCACGACTAAAGGAGAGAAAATATTTAATTGATGCTGGCAGAAAATGGTTTGAAATATGGGTTCCTCATAATCCTGAACATTGGAATTTACCAAAGTTGGTGTTTCCTGATATCAGTTTGTCGCCAAGATTTTTCTTTGATGAAGGAGGAAAACTTGTCAATGGAAATTGCTATTGGATAGTAGCCGAAAAGAAGGAAAATGTGGAGATACTCTTATTGATACAAGGAGTTTCAAATTCAAAATTAATGACAAAGTATCACGACCTTGTTTTCAACAATAAACTTTATTCAGGCAGGAGAAGATATTTTACACAGTATGTGGAAAAGTATCCTTTACCTGATTGTAATTCTCCAATTGCAAAGTCAATAATCAAAATCGTCAAAAAACTTAACGCTGAAAATGATGCAGAAAAAATTTCTTTGCTCGAAGAGCAATTAGAAATTAAAGTTGCTGATGCTTTTGGTGTTTCGCCAATTTTTAAGCTGGATTAAATACCGCTTTACCATAATGCTTTTCAAAAAAGCTAATTGGAATGTTTCTTTGGCATTTATAACTCTCTGAACTTACATAAGAAAATATATCGCCAAGTCTTTCTCCTGGCGTTAAGATTATCCCTTCAATTATTTGAGTCTTAGGATTTGTTAAAGCAATTAAATAACGAACATCAAAAGTTGTGAGGTTCTTTTCTTCTATTACAAACTCTTCTCTTTCGGGAGAAAATCTACCTAGGTCAACTGTTGGTGAATCCTGAACTTTCACTTCTAACAATTGGTTTCTTATGTCAGGAAAAGCACCATACAATAATTCGTTTTCTTTAATAATGTAACCCAATAATTCCAACACCATTCTTTCAAGTGCTTGTCCTCTGTTTTTAGTTGCTACTGCGTCAAGTTTCCTTCCAATTAATTTTTTAGCAACCATTTCTTTTAAAAGTGCGATTGAATACAACTCTTTAAAATCTGGTTCTTCAACCATTCCCGACTTTGGAGGAATATAGTCATGAGTTATGTTGTATGATAGTTTTTTGCTATCAGGAAATGAAAGCACTTTGTCGTGGCTTTCAAAAATACTTTTTCTTGCCTTTGAAGAAATCAGTAGTTGATGCTTTATTGTTGGTTTTCCAAACTTGCCAAAATGTTTTTCAATGTATTCCGCTGTCAGAACTATGACCGACGCAATAATACTTTTTGCTAAGTCTATTCTCACAAATACAAATCTAACATCAGTGCATTTCAAACTTTCGCCCGAATCATAGTTAATTAAAAGAGTATTACTTGCAGGTAATCTATTCCAAACTTGTAGGTTATAAGAATCACCAGATGTTACAATGTAGGTATCAATAAATTCTCTTGTTATTTTGGGAACTCCTTTTCCCTTTGGAGGAACAATTTCGTAACTTTCTTTTCCTGCTGCTTCAGGTAATACAGACTTTTCAAGAGTTGCAGCAATCAACTTTCTAATATTAGAGCCGTCAGTTCTTGTCTTACCTGTAATGTTAAATGCTTTTCCGATAAGTTGGGATAAATTTTGTATTAACCCCTCTGGCTTAGTAAGTAGTGTAACAGATTTAGGTGGCAATTTAATTGCTTCCTTCATGTTTATAATTTAAGAAGTTCAGATGGGTCGGTGTTTAAAGCCTGTGCTATCTTTTTCAGATTTATGACAGAGATATTTCTTTCGCCTCTTTCAACCGAGCCGATATATGTTCTGTCAAGGTCGCAAGCGAACGATAATTTCTCTTGAGATAAGCCATTATCAGTTCGCAATTGGCGTATTTTGTTGCCAACTTTTAGCAAATAAGATTTTTCTTCTTTTGAATAAGCTGCACCCATTTTATTGAAAAATTTAGAGTGCAAAACTGGGAAATAGATGTCAATAAGTCTACGGACTATAAGTATTTTGTTTGTAAAATCACAATTATTATGAAGAGGTGAGCAGGCCGTGGGTGCGGTTGGGTCAAGTCAATTTGGTGCATAAAGGTTGGCCTTTTCTTTTTTCTGGTGCACTTGTTCCAATGGTAAAAAACGGTCAGTTTGAAAGTATGTCCGCTTGGTCGATATGGCAAAATCAATTCCGTCATCATTAAAAAACCACGAAAAAAGGGAATTTTCAAAAACTATAGGTAGTATGGGGGTTTTTAGAAACCTTTTTACCCATGATAACAATAGTGAGCATTTAGAAATGAGTCTTCATAATCAAATCAAATTCGCTTCTGATTTTAGTGCAGTTTATGTTTATGTAGGATATTTATTGAAAGGTTAAAAAAATTAAACGCGTAGTTAAATTACATTGTTTTATATGATGTGTTTTTACAGTACAAAATTGCACCTGAAATTGAGTTGCTTATTTGAGAAACAATTTTAGCTCCACCTGGAAAATTTTATAATTTTTTAGAAAAAACATTTGGAAATCAATGCGATCAGTCACCAATTCCTACAGACACAAATAATCTAAAGTTGGTAGCACAAATGATCAGATTTCTTCCCAATCAATGTCTCCAAACTGACCGAATTCATCATTTTCATCATGACCTTCTCCATCCTCGGCCTTTCTATATGCTTCAACTGCACTTTTTGCCTTAATGGTGTGAGTCCATGTTTGAACACATTCCCTAGTTGCTTGTATGGTATATTCTTTTTCTTCATTTTTTTCCCAATCTTCATCACAATCATCATTATTGACACCAACCGAGAAATCACCTCTGTTCATTTTATCCAACGATTCTAAAATTTCATCTCTTAAGATTTCAACTTGGT
>CAMBFY010000103.1 GCA_945865415.1 Sphingobacterium thalpophilum | reverse complement strand
AGAAAAAGATATTATACTAATTATGTTGGAGAGCCAACATTTATAGTTTCATATCCTGAAATGTGTTTCAATATTGCGGAAGGAATCCATAGAACCTGGGCAAGTGGTAGTGCATCACAATGGTATGAAAATGGTATCAAAGCATCAATGGATTTTTATGGAATTAAAAATGGTGCAAATACAATGACCTACTCACGCAATGGAAGCAGAGATGCTGCAGATTCAAGAACTTTCAATATTGACTTTAATCTTGCAACATACTTGGCTCAGGCTAATGTTAGATATGAAGCTGGTAATGTAGGCTTGGAGAAAATCTTAACCCAAAAGTATCTGGCATTTTTTATGAATTCCGGAATGGAGGCCTATTTTAACTGGAGAAGAACAACTTATCCAACTTTTTATGCAGGAGTAGGAAATGGAAACTCAAACAGAATTGCTTTGAGATGGATTTACCCGCTTACAGAACGCACAAGTAATGCAACTAATTACAAAGCTGCGATTGATGCTCAATTTGCAGGAAAAGATGATATCAATGATCTGATTTGGTTATTGAAATAGTAAAATACTGAGTAAATACAAAAAGGCGGAATAATATTATTTCGCCTTTTTGTTTACAGGATATTAATAATTGGATAATATTTTTTTAGTTTATTGCCCCTCAGATTAAATATTTGGGATTATCTTTAATTTATTTCTGGAAACCTTTGGTACCTGGTTTTTTACATCTAAATTCTAAGTGAAATAATAATTAATGAATAATTCTACTTATGCCAGATTTGAAGTTTCTGGAAAGAAAATGGAATTAATTCAGGACGAATTACCTGAATTAAAGGGAGGAGAAATCTTAGTAAAAAATACGTTCACAACACTTTGCAGAAGTGATCTTTACACCTATGAAGGAGTTAGGAAAGAGAAGTCACCGACAATTCTGGGTCATGAAATCACCGGATACATTGTAGCATTTGGGCCAGATTGTCCAAAGTTCGATAACAGGGGTGAGAAGCTAAAAATTGGAGATCGAATCACATGGGCAATTTTTGCCAGTGATCCTGAAGATCCAAACTCAAAAAGAGGATTTCCTCAAAAGGCAAAAAATATATTTAAATACGGGCATGAAGAAATTACGGAAAGCAGCAATTTTCACGGAGGATTATCACAATACACCATCATAAGAAAGCATACTCCGCTTGTGATTTTAAAAAATGTGATCTCAGATAAAGTTTCGGCCTTGATAAATTGTTCTGTATCGACTATGGCTGCATCAATCCGCTTGGCAGGTGATTTGAGAAATAAGCATGTTTTAATAAGCGGCGCAGGAATGTTAGGAATTGTTGGTAGTGCAATGGCTTCTACTCTTGGGTCTGCTACTGTTTCAACATTGGATATTAATGAGGATAGACTGAAAATTTCAAAATTGTTCGGTTCAAAGTATACAGGTAATGATATCAGTGATTTTAATAGAAAATTTGACATAATTATCGAAACAAGCGGGGTTCCTGAAGTGATGAGCACATCACTACAACATTTGGGTATTGGAGGTATTGCAGTTTGGTTGGGGGCGGTTTTTCCGCAGGCAGACCTTAAAATAAATGCAGAATTTATCGTTAGAAATTTAATTACTATTAAAGGTTTACATAATTATAATGATTTTGATTTGGTTTCCGCAGTAGATTTTATTGAACGTAACTATAAGGTTTTTGACTTTGAAAAACTTATAGCTGGCGACTTTGATTTGCAATCTGTCAATGAAGCTTTTGAATATGCTATTGATAAAAACCCATACAGAGTAGGTATTGTAATATCCTGATAATTTCCAGTCCCTTATATCCCTGTTTATATTGAAAGTATCAATGAAAGAATCGAAAAGCATAATTAGTAAAGAAGATTTGAATTTCTTATTAACAGCATCCTCTGCTGCATTTATTACCTACCTGAGTATGTATGCTTTCAGAAAGCCATTTACTGCAGCAACCTTCGATCAATTATCACTTTGGGGTATCGATTATAAAATTTTATTAATTATTTCTCAATTGGTTGGGTATACCATTTCTAAGTATGTAGGTATTAAACTAATTGCTGAATTAAAACCTGAAAAAAGAACTAAGACATTAATTTACCTGATGTTATTTGCGTGGATTTCTCTGTTCTTTTTTGCTGTAACACCTTATCCATATAATTTCCCGTTTATGTTTTTAAATGGACTGCCCTTGGGGATGATATGGGGTGTGGTTTTTAGTTATCTGGAAGGGAGAAGATTTACCGAACTTCTGGGTGCTGTTATGGCTTCGAGTTTTATTGTTGCTTCCGGTCTGGTTAAAGGTGTTGGTAGATATACCATTGATCAGTGGTCTGTACCGGAGGTCTGGATGCCATTTTTAACCGGATTTATTTTTTTGCCGGCACTTATTTTTGGAGCAAAACTTTTACACAAATTACCTCCACCAAGCAAGGAAGATATTTTATTGAGAACCGAACGAGTACCGATGAATAATGAAGATAGAAAATTATTTTTTCGGCGCTTCATACCCGGTATTATTTTTTCAGTTTTGATTTACGTAGGGCTCACGATTTTCAGAGACCTGAGAGATAATTTTGCAATTGAATTCTGGACAGGTTATGGATACACCAATACTCCTGCCCTTTTAATTTTTTCTGAGATACCGATAGCTATTCTGGTTCTAATCATCATTGCTTTAATGATTTTTATTAAAGACAATAAGTTTGCTTTTTTTATGAATCTTGCGGTAAATTTATTGAGCGGAATATTTTTACTGATTATAACAGTCTTGTTGATGCTGGATAATTTTGATCCGGTTTATTGGATGATCTTATCAGGATTTGCAATGTATTTACCTTATATTATTTTTCATACTGTCTATTTTGAGCGTTGGATAGCCTATTTTAAAATCAAAAGCAATATTGGTTTTTTGATGTATATTTCTGATGCAGCAGGCTATCTGGGTAGCACATTTATTTTATTATTCAAAAATTTCAACTCCTTCCAAATTTCCTGGATTGATTTTTTCAAAATAAGTGGATTAGCAACTTCAGTACTGATAATTGTATTATCAGTATTGACTTATTTTTATTTTAAAAGGCAACATTTAAAATATCAGGTCTCATAAACTATTCAATGACTAATAAATCAGCAATTGTAATCGGTGCAGGAATTCTGGGTATGGCCACTGCAAGAGCCCTTGCTATAAAGGGATATAAAGTAAAAGTTATTGAGCGCTCTCAATTCTCAATTGGAGCCTCCATTAGAAATTTTGGTATGTTATGGCCGATAGGTCAACCTGATGGTGCTCTTTATCAAAGAGCAATCAGATCTAAGGAAATTTGGAAAGAATTTTTAAATGCGAGTTCCATTGCCTATGATTCTTGTGGAAGTCTGCATTTGGCCTACTCTAAAGAAGAGTGGGATGTTGTGCAAGAGCTTAATCAAATTTTTCGGGAATCAGGAAGACCCGTTAGCATGATCAATCCTGAAACAATTGCAAATAGATTTGATGGGATAAACCAGACTAATTTGAAGGGAGGTTTATTTAGTGCCGACGAAGTTATCATCGATCCCAGGGAGGGAATCCGTAATTTACCACCTTATCTGGAGCAGAAATTTGGAGTTGAATTTATATGGGGAACGGCAGTTTCAAGAGTATTGCCGGGCTCAGTTTATTCAGGTACAAAAAGGTTTGATGCGGATTTGATATTTATTTGCTCAGGCGCAGATTTTGAAGTTCTTTATCCGGAATTTTTTAATCAACAGGAAATTACAAAATGCAAATTACAAATGATGCGTTTTAAATCCGGAAAACCTGATTATAAAATAGGTACTTCTATTTGTGGTGGCCTTTCTTTATTACATTATAAAAGCTTCACGGCTTCGAAAGCACTGGAAGGATTAAAATTGAAATTACAGTATGAATTACCCGAACATATTAAATGGGGTATTCATGTGATGGTTTCACAAAATATGCAGGGAGAATTGACTGTGGGCGACTCGCATGAGTATGGATTGGATTTTGATCCGTTCGACAAACATTTTATTAATCAACTGATTTTGGGTTACTTGAAGACTTTATTACATATTGATGAATGGAGATTGGTAGAATCCTGGAATGGAATTTATCCGAAAATGACCAATGGAAAAACAGACTTACATGTTGAGGTTGAGAGCGGGGTTCATATTGTAAATGGGATAGGTGGCAACGGCATGACTTTATCCTTTGGGTTTGCCGAAGAAATTGTAAACAAAATTTAAAATTGATTATGTTAAATCCAATAACAAAGCAAATAATTGACTTATTTGAATCCAAAGGCGGTTCTATGTATGGTGGCGAAGCGGTAACTCAATTAGAGCATGCGTTGCAGGCCGCTGATCTGGCAAAGAAAAATCATGCTTCTGATAGTCTGATTGCGGCTTCATTATTACATGATGTTGGCCATTTATTACATGACTTGCCAGAAATGGCGAGTGAAGATGGTATTGATGATGTACATGAGGATCTGGCAGGCCGGTTTTTAAAAGAATATTTCATAGACGCAGTCACAGAACCTGTAAAGCTGCATGTTCAGGCAAAGCGCTATCTATGTGCTGTAGAACCCGGATATTATGAATCCTTGTCTCAACCTTCAAAAACAAGCCTGGCACTTCAGGGTGGAATCATGGTGGATCAGGAAATTGTGGAATTTCAAAAGAATCCTTACTACAATGATGCAGTATCATTGAGAAAATGGGATGATTTGGCTAAAGTTTCAAATTTGGATTGTCCTGATTTAAATGAATATATTACCTCAATCGAAAATTCATTAAAATAAGATTTATGAAGATTAAAATGGTTGTATTTGATATGGCTGGAACCACTGTTGATGAGGATAATGTTGTATATAAAACATTAAAGGAGGCAATTGTCAAACATTCAATTCCGGTTACTTTGGAGGAGGTTTTAAGACATGGTGCCGGAAAAGAAAAACTTCAGGCTATCATAGACATTCTGGATCAAACTAAACATACGGCAAGTCCGGAAATAGCAAAAGAGATTTATAATTATTTTATAGACAGATTGACAATTAATTATAAGACCCTTGAAATTAAAGCCTTGCCAAATGTGGAAAGAGTATTTAAGGAGTTAATGCAGCGGGATATCAAAGTAGTTTTAAATACAGGATATAATCGTGAAACAGCTGAATTCCTGTTAGAAAAATTGGGATGGAAATTATCTGCAGATTATGACTTATTAGTTACAGCAAGTGATGTGAAACAAAATCGGCCACAACCGGATATGATATTATTTGCCATGAAAGAATTGAATATCAATGATCCTTCATCTGTTATAAAAATTGGTGATTCTGCCATTGATATACTTGAGGGCAAAAATGCAGGTTGCAGTTTAAACATCGGGATAACAACAGGTGCACAAACCAAAGAGCAGTTATCTGTGGCTAATCCTGATTTCATTATAGATAATATTTATAGTATTTTAGAAATTCTAGCTATCAGAAATTAAATTATTAGAATTGATTGAAACAGTTTACAGGGATAGTTGAGCTATTAAATCCTGCCTGTTAAATTGTGTATCTGCTAATTAATTTCAACTCATCATTTTTTTAGAAATCTGTCACATAAATTCATTAGATAACAATTTGCTGTTGATGCCTTAATATTTAGATAATAAGAGTTATATAACTTTGTTTAAAATTTTTTAAAAATTGAATCATATCTACTCATTTTTATCCGAACTTTTTTTCAACCTCATTTTTATTCGCTTTTCTAAAATCGAATCCATTTTTAGGCATTAGAATGAAAAAAGGAAAAAGGCAGATAGATATACTCGTTATTTCAGATGTACACCTGGGTACTTATGGTTGCAGGGCTAAAGAGCTTTTGCATTATCTGAAATCAGTCAAGCCAAAAATTGTTGTGCTGAATGGCGATATCATTGATATATGGCAATTTAGTAAGAGTTATTGGCCAAAATCACACATGAAAGTAATCAAACATCTGATGAACTGGTTGGGTAAAGGTGTAAAAATCTATTATGTAACAGGTAATCATGATGAAATGCTGAGGAAGTTTGAGGGCTTTAAAATGGGCTCATTTAACATTGTGAATAAGCTGGTTCTAGAACTTGACAATAGTGAAAAGGCCTGGATCTTTCATGGTGATGTTTTTGATGTAACCATGCAGCATTCTAAATGGCTTGCCAAGCTTGGCGCTATTGGCTATGATTCATTAATTTTGATCAATAGTTTCGCAAACTGGATTTCGGAGAGAATTTTTAATAAAGGAAAACTATCTTTTTCTAAAAAGCTGAAAAATAGTGTAAAAGGTGCGGTTAAGTTCATCAATAGTTTTGAAGAAACAGCAGCAAATATTGGTATCAGCAATAATTACAACTATGTAATATGTGGCCATATCCATCATCCTGAAATGCGTAAGATTGAAAATGATAATGGAAGTATCATGTATTTGAATTCAGGTGACTGGATTGAGAATCTGACTTCACTTGAATACTATGATAGCAAATGGAATCTTTATCATTTTGGCGATTCAGAAAGATTAGCTATGTTGAATTTGCCAGAAGATGAATCAGATGAAATGAATATCAGACAATTGTTTAATAAAATGCTGGCTGAATTCAATTTAAAAAGTTCATGAAAATTTTATATGCAATCCAGGGTACTGGAAACGGACATGTAACACGTGCAAGAGAGATTGTACCCTTATTAAAGAAGGATCATGATTTGGATATTCTGATTAGTGGTATTCAGGCTGATGTTGAACTGCCTTTTGAAATCAAATATCGTTTTCATGGATTAAGTTTCATTTTTGGGAAAAAGGGCAATGTTGATATTGCCGAGACCTATAGAAAATCACGATTGAAGCGGCTGATGCGTGATATTAAATCACTTCCTGTGGAAGATTACGATCTGGTAATCAGTGATTTTGAACCTGTTTCTTCCTGGGCCTGTTATTTTAGCGGTAAAACTTGTATTTCAGTTAGCCACCAGGCTGCGGTTTTAAATAAGAATGCACCCAGATCACGTAACTTTGACCCTATTGGGAAGGCCATTTTACGCTCTTACGCACCCTCTACAAGTCAGTATGGTTTTCATTTTAAATCATATGATACAAATATATTTACTCCGGTAATTCGAGCTGAAGTTAGAATGAAAAAGCCACAGTGCTTAGGTCATTATACAGTATATCTTCCTGCATATGATGATGCAAGAATCATCAAAGTTCTTTCTCAGATTGAGAATGTTGAATGGCAGGTATTTTCGAAACATAATAAGCAGTCTGTTCGCCACCAAAATATCTGGATCCGACCAATAAACAATGATGAGTTTATTGATAGTATGTCAAAATCAACCGGTGTTCTATGTGGTGCAGGATTTGAAAGTCCTGCGGAAGCGATGTTTTTAAAAAAGAAATTGATGGTAATTCCGATGAAGGGCCAGTACGAGCAGCAATGCAATGCTGCAGCGCTTGAGGAGATGGGAGTACCGGTAATAAAAAGTCTCAAAAAAAAGCACCTGCAAAAAATGAAGGATTGGGTTTTAACTGGGGAAATAATTCCTGTAAATTATCCTGATATTACCGAGACTATTTTAAGTGATATAATTAAGTTAGAAGCAAAAGCAAGAATTGATAAATTGGAATTAACCAGGCATCAATCAGATTTTCAATTAACGGAAGGCACCAATTTCTTAAAAAAACTTAATAGGATAGCATCAGGTAGATTTTGATGGTCAGAAGAGCAGATTTTGACAACGATTTTGTTTGGGGAGTTGCGGCCTCTGCGTTTCAAACGGAGGGAGCAGTTGAGGTTGATGGAAAGGGTCCGTCTATATGGGATGAATTCTCAAGAAAAAAGGGAAAAATCTTTGAAAATCATTCGGCAGATATAAGCTGCGATTTTTACAACCAATATACAAAGGATATCGCATTGATGAGATCAATGCACATCAATAATTTTCGATTTTCAATTTCATGGTCCAGGATTTTTCCAAGTGGAATAGGTGAGGTAAACACCAGAGGTGTAGACTTTTACGACCATATTATCGACCTTTGTTTAGAATTAGGGATAACACCCTGGCTTACCTTATATCACTGGGATCTTCCTTTGGCATTGCAACAGAAAAAGGGATGGGCAAATAGGGATATTGTAGACTATTTTTCAGAATACGTGGCATTTTGCATCAATCACTTTGGAGATCGGGTTAAACACTGGATGATATTAAATGAGCCCATGGTATATACCGGTGCAGGTTATTTTTTAGGTATTCATGCACCTGGACAAAGGGGAGTTGATAATTTTCTTCCGGCAATACATCACTCTGCATTGTCACAGGCTAAAGGTATAAGGATTGCTCAGAGCTTGAGAACTGATCTTGAAGTTGGAACTACTTTTTCATGTTCAGCTATACATCCGCATACCAATAGTGATAGAGACATCAAGGCCGCGTTAAGGGTTGATGCATTAGTTAACAGGCTATTTGTGGAACCTTTGAATGGTTTGGGCTATCCAATGAAAGATATTCCATTTTTAAAGAAGATCGAAAAATATATACTTCCCGGAGATGAAATTGGATTACAGGCAGAACCTGACTTTATAGGCATTCAAAATTATACGAGGGAGGTTGTAAAACATTCCTATTTTACACCTTATATTAATTCAACTCTGGTTAATGCTAAAAACAGAGTAAACGAGGTAACTGAGATGGCATGGGAAATTTATCCGCAGGCTATGAACGAAATGCTTCACCAATTTTCAAAATACAATTTTAAAAAACTATATGTTACAGAAAATGGTGCTGCTTTCCCTGATGTAGTTGAAAATGGCAATGTTCATGACGTAAAAAGAATGAATTACCTTCAGACCAATATTGCTGAAATATTGAAAGCAAAAAAAGAAGGTGTCAATGTACAGGGATATTTCGTGTGGAGTTTTACTGACAATTTTGAATGGGCAGAAGGATACCGCCCCCGTTTCGGTTTAATTCATGTAGATTATGAAAGTCAAAAAAGGATTATTAAGGCATCAGGACATTGGTACAGTCGCTTTTTGGCAGATGTTTAATCATGTTATACTAGTCGTAAATTGAATCTGCTATTTAGATTTAAGCCATTCTAATTTCA
>CAMBFY010000102.1 GCA_945865415.1 Sphingobacterium thalpophilum | reverse complement strand
GTTGTTTTTCCCGCGAGCACGACCAATCGCATCAATTTCATCAATAAAAATGATACAAGGCGCTTTCTCTTTGGCCTGTTTGAACAGATCACGTACCCTCGATGCACCAACACCAACAAACATCTCAACAAAATCTGAACCCGAGAGTGAGAAGAAAGGAACCTGAGCTTCCCCTGCTACTGCTTTTGCCATCAAGGTTTTACCGGTACCCGGCGCACCGATCAGTAATGCTCCTTTCGGAATTTTACCTCCCAGGTTTGTGTATTTTTTAGGGTTTTTGAGGAAATCAACAATCTCCATCACCTCTTGCTTAGCTTCTTCTAATCCCGCAACATCATTAAAAGTAATGGTTACCTGAGATTCTTTATCAAAAAGCGTTGCCTTAGATTTACCGATATTAAAAATCTGACCACCGGCACCACCACCTGCTCCGCCACCCATTCTTTTCATAATGAATACCCAGAATCCTACCAATAGAAGTACAGGAAGAATAAATGACATGAACCACCCAGTCCATGGACTTTCTCTTGATTCTGAAATGATAGGAATACGCTGATTTGGAGGAAGGTCTTTTTCTGCAGCAATTACTTTTGATTCAAAACTTTCATAAGTTGCAGCTGTAAAAATATATTGCGGCCCCTTTGTAGTCGCATTGAAACTGCTCTTATTACGGACCTCATCATATTTTTTCTGTTCTAAACGATCTTTTTTGATATAGACATCAACGTTGTAAAGATCACCATTTTTGTATGCGACCAACTTTTCAACATCACCCGGTTTGAGCATTTCATTCTCAAATTTCTGGTAATTAATAATTTTGGCATTGTTTCCACTGAATATATACTGAACCACAATAAGGCCCAAAATTATTACGGCATAAAGCCACATGATGTTGAATTTAGGTGCTTTAGGAACGATTTTCTTGCCTGGAATCTTTTTTATAGGAGATTTTTTTTCCGTTTTACTATCTTTCATTTTTGTATCTATATTTTGGCATTTTTGTACTTAAAATATTGAATTTCAGGCACTTTTAAATGATTTCATTTCTGCATCACCCCAAAGATCTTCTATTCCATAAAATTCTCTTTTGTCTGTCTTGAAAATATGAACAACGACATCAATATAATCAAGAATTATCCACTCAGATTGTTGTAAACCTTCTTTTCTCCAGGGCTCGAGTTTTAATGCCTTTAAAACTTCATCTTCCACACTTTGTGCAATTGCCTTGACCTGCGTTGAAGATTCTGCGTGGCATACAACAAAGTAATCGGCAACTGAACTATGGATGTTTCTCAAATCGAGCCGGACAATTTCATTTCCCTTTTTCTCCTGGATTCCATAAACAACGAGTTCTGAAATTGAAGTAGATTCTTGTAGAGTTTTATTTTTTACCATTAAAAAAATTAGTTTTGTTAAATCATTTTAACGCATCTTAATTGCAAAATAATACTTTTTCAGGATTATTTATTGGTCGGGATCTAATTAATCTAAAAGAGGTTGACTCAACAAATACCTTTCTTAAGGATGCTTTGTCAAAATCTACGCCATTATTGGATGGTACTGTTATATTGGCAGACAGTCAGCTTGCCGGACGTGGGCAAACAGGTAATTCCTGGATCAGTGAGGCAGGAAAAAACCTGACCTTTAGTATACTGTTAAACCCCGTTTTTCTGCCAATTGAAAGTCAATTTGACCTGAATATGGCCATCAGTATTGCTTTGAATGATTTTTTCATTACACACAAATTGCAAGGTGCAGCTATAAAATGGCCAAATGACAGTTATTTAAACAACAAAAAAATAGCCGGAATATTGATTGAAAATATATTACTTGGTAATAAAATCAAACATGCCATAATTGGAATTGGCCTTAATGTAAATCAGGAGGATTTCCCAACTAATTTAAAGAATGTAACTTCTTTGAAACAAGCTTTACATCAGGATTACAACTTAATGCAAATATTAGGCGAACTTTGCAGCTTCATTGAGGCTAGATATTTGCAGTTGAAAGCTGGAAATAAAGATAAACTTAGAGATGAGTACCTTAGCCAATTATATTTGAAAGATGAGTGGGCTGATTTTTGTTTTGACAAGCAAGTTCAAAAAGGTAAAATTCGCGGAATTACGGCAATCGGACAACTTATTGTTGAGACTGCAGAGGGCCTACGATATTTTAATAACAAAGAGATAGAGTTTATATTTTAAGTGGATATGAAAAAACTGTTGGGGATAATTTTTCTGTTTTTGGCTATTGCGTCCCAGGCCCAGTTCCCTGATCCTAATGCAAAAATTTATGATCCGGTAAAATGGAGTTTCGCCTCCGAGAAATTAAACGATAAAGAATACAATTTGATTATTACTGCCAAAATTGAGAAGGGCTGGCATGTGTATTCCCAATTTATCGAGGATGGGGGTCCTATTCCGACATCCTTTAAATTTATGCCAAGTTCGGATTATAAGTTGGTAGGTAGTGTTACTGAAAGTCCGAAAGCAGAAACTGCTTTCGATAAAACCTTTGATATGCAAATTGCATGGCATAAAGATCAGGTTGTTTTTAAGCAAAAGGTTTTATTGAAAGTGCCAGAAATCAAGATCTCGGGCATGCTTGAATTTATGGTTTGTGATGATCAACGTTGTCTGCCATCTGAGGAGGTTGAATTCACAATCGCGATACAGGCCGGTTCGTCACAAGCCGATTTGACAGCATCGTCAGCAAAATCAGATAGCACTGCGTCAATAATTTCTTCTGATTCCCCATCGCCAGCCCTGCAACCTGCAAGTGTACCAACAATACAAGCCCCTGCCGACTCTGCCAACAGTTCGCTATGGGCAATCTATATAGCTGGCTTTATCGGCGGACTTGCAGCATTTTTTATGCCATGCATCTATCCGATGATTCCATTGACTGTTTCTTTTTTTACTAAGAAATCTGGTTCCAGAGCTAAGGGAATACAAAGTGCAATAATTTATGGTCTTTCCATCATAGTGATTTATGTTGCCTTAGGTTTGCTTATCACATTGATTTTTGGAGCTTCCGCCCTTAATGAAGCTGCAAGCAGTGCAACCTTTAATCTATTATTCTTTATTATCCTGATTATTTTCGGAATCTCATTTCTTGGAGCTTTTGATATCACGCTGCCTTCTTCTTTAGTCAATAAGATGGATGAAAAATCAAACCAAAATGGATTTGTGGGGCTTTTCTTTATGGCTTTTACACTAGCCCTGGTTTCTTTTTCATGTACCGGACCAATCATTGGAACTTTATTAGTTGATGCAGTTTCTAAAGGATCTTATTTAGGACCGGCTATTGGCATGCTTGGATTTTCATCCGCTTTAGCTATACCCTTTACGCTTTTTGCAATCTTTCCATCCTGGCTTAAAGAAATGCCCAAATCCGGAGGTTGGCTTAATACAGTTAAAGTTTCATTGGGTTTCCTTGAAATAGCACTTGCATTTAAATTTTTATCCAATGTAGATCTGGCATATCACTGGGGTATTTTAAACCGGGATATTTTCCTGATCATCTGGATCGTTGTCTTTGGACTCTGGGCATTGTACCTGCTTGGAAAGATCCGTTTATCACATGACAATGAAATAAGTTTTCTATCGCTGCCAAGGTTATTTTTCTCAATGTTCATCCTTGCTTTTACTCTATATATGGTTCCCGGATTATGGGGGGCACCACTTAAGGCGATAAGTGCATGGCTTCCGCCACAGGTTACCCAGGAGTTTGATCTTTACTCCAACAGATCCAGCAGTCAGTCAGAACCAAGTGTAGCATCCGGAAAAAAATATGCCGGATTGTTTCATGCGCCACATGGGCTCGATGCATTTTATGATTATGAGGAGGGGCTTGCTTATGCCAAAAGTGTGAATAAACCCATTCTGATAGATTTTACAGGATGGAGCTGTACCAACTGTCGTAAGATGGAGGCCAGTGTATGGCCTGATAAGGAGGTACTTCGTAGGCTAAGGGAAAATTATGTTTTAATATCTTTGTATGTGGATGATAAAACAGAACTTAAAGAGGACGAAAAATATATTTCAATCTTCAGTGGTAAGAAAGTAAATACAATCGGACAAAAGTGGAGCGATTTTCAGGCCTCCAAATTTGGCACCAATTCGCAACCTTATTACGTGATAGCTGATCTTGATGGTAAGGTACTTATTCCACCACAAGCGTACAATTTGGATATCAGTAATTATGTTATTTTTTTAGACAAGGGTAAAATTGCTTTTGAGCAAAAATGATGATGAATAATGTGAACATAAAAAATATTGGAGTGTTTACTTCAGGAGGTGATTCACCCGGGATGAATGCAGCAATTCGTGCGGTTGTGCGTACCGGTTTATATTATGACCTTGATATAACTGGGATCTATCGGGGTTATGACGGGATGATCAGCGGCGACTTCCAATTGATGGAGCGTAAATCGGTTGCAAATATTATACAGCGTGGCGGGACAATTTTGAAGACTGCCAGAAGTGAAGAATTTCGAACAGTAGAGGGTAGAAAAAAGGCCTATGAGCAATTAGTTAAGCATAATGTTGATGCTATTGTTGCGATTGGAGGCGATGGTACCTTTACCGGAGCCAATATTTTTTATGATGAATACAAAGTACCAGTAATCGGACTTCCTGGAACAATTGATAATGATTTAATTGGAACAGATTTTACCATCGGTTATGATACGGCGATTAATACAGTAATTGATGCGGTTGACAAGATCCGTGATACTGCGGAGTCCCACGATCGTTTGTTTATTGTAGAAGTTATGGGTCGTGACTCAGGTTTAATTGCACTCAGAAGTGGAATTGGTACAGGTGCAGAAGCTATATTGATCCCCGAAACGAAAACAGATATTCATGCACTGATTAATCGTTTGGAAATTAGCCGGAAAGACAAATCTTCCAAAATAATAATTGTTGCAGAAGGTGATGATGCAGGAGGGGCATTCGAAATAGCCAAAGTAGTAAAAGATAAATTTCCGGGTATAGACACCAGAGTTTCTATTCTTGGTCATATCCAAAGGGGTGGTGCTCCATCCTGTATGGATAGGGTATTAGCCAGTAGACTAGGCGTAGCGGCAGTTGAATCTTTAATGGTTGGAAGAAATAGGGAAATGATTGGGGTTGTTAATGGTCAGATTCATTTCACACCATTTAGTAATGCCATAAAACATAATCCTGAGGTGAATCCTGAACTTTTAAAAATTGTAGAAATACTCTCCCTTTAAAATTCAATTCGTTTATTATGAAAAATTCATGCTTTAGCTTTCTTTTAATTATAACCCTTCTGATGGCTTGTGGCGGACAGGAAAAGAAGAATAAATCTGAAAAGAATCTTGCAGCAGATATTTCACTAAAACTTAAAATAATATCCGAAGGCTTACATTCTCCGGTTGCAGCAGCTTTTAGTCCGGAGGGTTTAATGCTGGTTTGCGAGCAAACCGGACAAATCAAGTTGATTCAGAACAATAAACTAATTGACCAGGCTTTTCTGAACCTGGAAAGTAAGCTTGTTAAATTAAGTGGGGCTTATGATGAACGTGGTTTATTGGGTATTGCTCTTCATCCGGACTTTGCAGACAATAAGAAATTCTATGTTTATTACAGTGCTCCTTCTAGCAAAAAGGGCAGCGATCATCAGTCGGTAATTGCTGAATTCAAGGTTTCAACAGATTCGAGGATTGCCGATGCGCTTAGCGAAAGAATAATATTAACTATCCAGCAGCCAGAGAGCAATCATAATGGAGGAGACCTGAAGTTTGGACCGGATGGTTATTTATACATCGGAGTTGGGGATGGTGGTGGCGCAGGAGATCGGCATGGAGAAACAGGTAACGGACAAGATCTGAACACACTTCTGGGCAAAATCTTGAGAATTGATGTCAATAGCGATCAAAGCTATCGTATTCCGAATGATAATCCTTTTGTTGGCAAGGCAGCAAAACCTGAAATTTGGGCTTATGGCTTACGAAATCCATGGCGGATTTCATTCGATAATAATTCGGGGAAACTTTTTGTTGCGGATGTAGGTCAGAATAAATTTGAGGAGGTAAATATCATCGAAAAAGGAGGAAATTATGGCTGGAAAATCATGGAAGCAAGTCATTGTTTTAATCCGGAAGAAAACTGTAAGACTGAAGGACTGATTTTACCAATAACAGAGTATGAACATGAAGAGGGAATTAGTATTACGGGGGGATTTGTCTATCGAGGTAAAGAATTGACTAAACTTAGGGATAAATACATTTTTGCGGACTGGACCGGCCCGATTTTTTACCTTGAAAAGAAGGGAGAATCCTGGATTCGCGGAACGGTAAGTCTTGTAGCTAAACCAACTAAGAATTTTAAAATACTTAGTTTTGTACAGGATAATGATTCAGAGCTTTATTTGCTTACAAATCAGGAGGTTGGTCCGAAGGATACAAAAGGAGCCGTTTATAAACTGATAATTCCCTGATGGAAACTATTAAAAATCACTTCGTTGAAGCAAAGCAAATTCTTGACTGCTTTATTTCAGATCCTCAGAATTTCATCAATATTGAAAAAGCAGGTGAAATTCTAGTAAATGCAATTAAAAGTGGTAAAAAGGTGATTTCATGTGGAAATGGTGGATCCATGAGTGATGCCATACATTTTGCTGAGGAACTTTCGGGAAGGTACCGTAATGACAGGCCGGCTTATCCTGCCATGGCCATATCTGACCCTGGCCATTTGTCATGCGTAGCCAATGATTACGGATATGAATTTGTTTTTTCGAGGATGGTAGAAGCCATTGGTTTTGAAGGAGATGCACTTTTCGCTATCAGTACCAGCGGAAATTCAGAAAACATTCTGAAAGCAATCGAAGCGGCCCGAATTAAAGGAATGCACGTTATTGGTTTGACCGGTAAAGAAGGTGGTAAAATGGCAGGTTTGTGCGATGTGGAAATTCGTGCTCCTTTATCAGAGTATGCCGACAGGGCACAGGAAATTCATATCAAAGTGATACATTCGCTGATTGATTACGTCGAATCCCGGATCAAGTTCGGGATGACATGATTGTTCCATTGTCAGCCCGGACAAGACCCACACTACCGGTGACATGACGCACTGTAAAACCGGGCTTGACCCGGTTAAGCTCTATCCTCAACAATTACCGCCGTTCCAGATGCGCTAACCATCAGCATGCTTCCATTACTTCCCAGGGTTTCATAATCCAGGTCAACGCCCAAAACAGCATTTGCACCTAAACGAAAAGCTTGTTCCTGCATTTCGCGTAAGGCGATATCCTTAGCCTCACGTAATCCTTCCTCATATGATCCGGATCTACCGCCAACAATATCTCTTATTCCTGCAAAGAAATCTTTGACAATATTTGCGCCAATAATTGCTTCGCCGGTTACAATGCCAATGTATTTTACGACGCGTTTTCCTTCAAGTTCATTTGTAGTTACTACTATCATAATGTTTTTTTCTTTTTAGATTGTTATCGCTACAAAAAGTTACATGTATAAGTTTGAAATGGATTTGTTATTCAAATCCGAAGATGTCAGATGAGTGCTTAAGAGTAGGGCCGGTAAAATTCATTTGAAGTAAAGCAGATCTTTTAAATGGCATCACCTTGCACAATTAGGACTTTAAACCTATAATTTACAACTTAAAACTTGTAACCTACAACCTACTGCTCCCTACTCCTATCCCCCTGCATAATTTGCTGAATAAGAGCACCCCAGGCAAAAGGATTAAGTAAAGGATTGGCCATTCGCTGGTTCATGTTTCTGTTAGTGAGTCGGCTATGATTATTCTGGAAATTGAAACTTTGCATTTCTGCTCCATCGCGTGGAAGATTGGCGATCATAGAAGCTAGACTTTCGCGTGAAAGATTCTTTTTTGCTATCTCAAGATCATCGTCTGCAAACTTCATGGTCATGAATTCCTTCTTAAATTCATCAGTGCTTGCCCAAGGGTAAACCCTTACACCTGGGAGATTGATCGATTCCTGCTGCATTTTCATCAGAACAGTAAACTTGCTATCCGATAATTCATTGGGAATAACCAATGCTTCGCCTCTATAACCAACAGCTGTAAAAGCAAGCGTGTCTCCCTCATGCGCAACAAAAGAAAAATATCCCTTATAATTTGCCGAATAAAACTGATCCCTGCCTGTAAGATTGGTAATGGTTACGTAAGGCACAACCGTATTACTGTCTCGATTAACAATTATTCCTGAGAACTGCACGATTTTGCGCTCCCTATCCTGAGAGAACCCTGAGAGGGTACAAAATAAGCATATAAGAAATAACCAGTATCGCATGAATCAAAGTTAATAAAATCGTACCTGAGTGGTGTTAAATTATGTTAAAACCTTTAATATTTACAGAAAAGAGACCATAATTATTGTAATTTTTCGGGTAAAACAGCTGCAGGATCGTCGATATCAGTCAGGTTTACAGCCTCAACACCGGTAATTTCAGGAACAGCACGTTTAATAGCCTGTTCTATACCTGCTTTAAGTGTCATGATACTCATCGGACATGAACCACATGAACCTAAAAGTCGTAGCTTAACAATGTTTTCAGGAGTTATTTCCTCAATTAATACGTTGCCGCCATCTGTTTCAAGATAGGGCCTGATAGTGTCCAATGCCATTTCAACTCTTTTCAACAAATCCATGATATCGTATTTATATAAAGATACAAAAAAAATAAAAAATGCTATTTAGCAGCATTCAAAATAGCTACCTGCTGAGCAACACGCTCTGCAATCTGTAAAAAAACCGGCCCTAAAATATTGTCCTCTTCAAGAATAACGGGTTTCCCAATATCACCCGCATCACTGATACTTTTCACCAAAGGAATTTCTCCTAAAAATGGTGCATCAAATTGTTCGGCAAGTGCTTTTCCACCATTCTTTCCAAAGATATAATATTTGTTATCGGGTAATTCGGCAGGTGTGAAGTACGACATGTTTTCAACTACTCCAATCAGTGGGATTTTGATGGAATCCATTAAAAACATCCCTACACCTTTACGTGCATCAGCTAATGCAACATTTTGTGGGGTAGTTACGATCACAGCACCTGTAACAGGGAAACCCTGTGATACTGTAATGTGGATATCTCCGGTACCGGGTGGAAGATCAACGACAAGATAATCCAGTTCACCCCAGTTGGCATCATTAAACAGCTGTTTTACAGCTGTTGATACCATTGGTCCGCGCCATGGTACTGGCTGGTTCGGATCAGTAAAAAAACCAATGGACAATAATTTTATTCC
>CAMBFY010000101.1 GCA_945865415.1 Sphingobacterium thalpophilum | reverse complement strand
TATAGTTTTCGATTTTGATCGTTTCTATATTCTTCCATTGTGCCTTATTCCAGTCTCCGTTAATTTTTAAGGAACCTTTTAACTTAGAAACCTTATACTGTTTATCTTCAACAGGTTTATTAGTAGAATTGACTGCAGATAACCTACTTGGGGTATCAGAAGAAAGCATATCTCCGCCTTTCATCAAGAAAGACAGAGATATGAATAATAGATAGCTGATAAATTTCATATTCGTTATTTATCTATCGCCGACCGGCGCGGTATCTGGAAACTTCATTTGCTGTAATAGCACTTGAATTATTTCCAAAACTGGATCTTACATAAGTTAATATCTGGGCAATCTCTGTATCCTTGAGATAACCATGAGGAGGCATTGCTTCATTATAGCCAACACCTTTCACTGTAATTGGTCCTGAAAGGCCATTAAGAACTAATTCAATTAGCCTTTTTCTATCGCCATTAACCCATTCAGATTCAGCAATCGGTGGAAAACGGGTTCCATCCCCCTTACCATTTTGCTGATGGCATGATGCACAGTAAGTATTGTATAGTTTAGCACCTAAAGCCAACTGCCCTTTCATAAGATTGTCCTTATCAAAATCAGGGGTTTTAACATTTGGAGAAGTTAATTTACGGGCTGCCATTCCAGCAAGCTGTGTAGCACCGAAATTTTTCTTATCTCCTTTGAACATCACTCTCCAGATCTTTCCTTTCTCACTGTCATTCATGTAAAGAGATCCATCGGGACCTTGTGCAAGACCCATTGGGCGATATTTTGCATCTGAAGTATATACGATGGTATCCACTCCACCAAATCCGTCAGCAAATAATTCCCATTCGGTTGAAAATTTGCCATTTACAAAAGGAACAAAAGCTACACAATAGCCTCCTTGTGGATATGGTGCACGTATTGTTGAACCATGAAAAGCGACAAATGCTCCATTTTTATAACGCTCAGGAAACTGATTTCCGGTATAAAAAAGTAAATCATTTGGTGCGAAATGACCAGGGAAACCAATGATTGGCATATTGTATTTTGCTGCATCACCTTCCTTTTTACCATCACCGCCATATTCAGGGTTTAATAATTTTTTACCCTGCATAAAATCATAATAATAATATGGCCATCCAGAATCAGATCCCTCTGGCACCTTCAAAAATTCTTCAGATGGCAATAAAGCACTATGCCATGAAGTATAAAGATCAGACCACGTTCTGTATAAATCATCCCGTCCATGCTGCATAGCATATAAAGAGTTGTCTGATTGATTCCATGCCATACCCACAATACTACGAATACCCGTAGCATACATTGTACCTTGACTTTGGGTCTGATTCAATTTACTTTCACTGAATTTCCAAACACCACCGTGTTCTTTTAACTCAGGGCATGGCATTTGTCCCATAGAACCTGGCTGTCTATCGGCAATCTGGCAAACATCACTTGGAGAACCAAATGGAACGTACATATTACCTTTATTATCAAAAGCAATCGGCTTGGCGATGTGGGAAGATTTTCCTCTTTTGTAATTATCAACCACAATAGTTTCTGTTTTTCCTTCAGGAACTAACTTTCCGGGAGTAAGTTTTGTTCTTAGAACCTCCCCAGCAGTGCTATAATAAAGATAACCCTTGTGAATACGCATTGCAGTGCCATAATTGCCTGTATCCGGATAACTTCCGAAATACTCAATAATATCAGCTTTACCATCATTATTGTTATCTCTTAAGGCTACACTACCACGCTTTTGAGCATCAGGAACTCTTAATTTAACATAAATATCTCCATTCTTATTAACCGCAAGATGCCTTGCACGGCCCACAGAATCTGCCACTACAACCGCTTCAAAATCACCCGGTAGTACAAGCCCACCATTGTTGGCATCTCCCTGAGGAAGACCACCCGGGCCTCCTGAATTTATGAAACTGATGGTTATCAAAAATGCAAGTCCTAAAAAAGCAAATAGCTTAGTGCGAACATTTGTCCCGTATAAAATTTTAAAATTGACTTTCATTAGTATTAATTTTTGCTTTAAAATTGGGTGTTTTTAATTAATCTGCATATTCTTGACTTTTTACTGATTTTCCAAATTAAACGCGTATTATTTCTGGTATAATCTAAAAAAAGTATCCCCTATTGATAAAAAATCTTTAAGCAATGATTATCTTTTGTTCTTAAATGCATCAGGAATCATAAAATCATACTCCTTTGGAAGCCAAGGAGCAATACTTTGTCCTGTTGGACGTGGTGCGCTTGGTCTGATCGGCTCAAAACCCGCTGCCGAATAGTTAATATTTAAAAACGGGGTTTCTTTCACCTTTCCTTCATTCAATGAACGTATACCCATATCAATAATTCCGCTGGTCAGTAAGTTTCTTTCAATTGGAGCAACTGGTCCATTGACAATAAATTTCTGAATATTCAGAGCTAAATAGCTAAAATGAGCATAAGTTGGACCACCACTAAGTACAAATTCAGTTGCAACCAATCCTTTTGAAGTGTTTGCAGAATAAGCCCAGCCTGTTTTGACATACTTGTCCAGCATCATTATGGTTCCTTTAGTTCCATCTGCATAACTAACGATTACTGCATATGGTATAGGCACAATCTCCCGCATATTCCCCATTTCTTTATCCTTTATCGTGTCACAGGCTGCATCCACCAACTTTTGGGATATCTTTCCTGAGTCAATCGCTTTCCAAACATCATCTCCTTTCAAACCCTCAACACTTTTTACACCGGTTTCTCCTCCAGATCTTCTTTCAAGCATACATTGCAGAATTTCAGTAACATGAAATCCATAAGCATCCAGTGAGGCATATCCAATTGCAACCGCTTCAGATATTTTAACTCCAATGGGATGAATCAACTGCTTATCTCTCCAGCAGTATGGCAAAGAAGAGCCTGCCATCATTGGAACATTTAATTCTTTTGCACGGTCATAAATCCATCTGCTGTCTATCCAGCTATAAGACAAAGCTTTATCTGTAAAAACAGGTACCGATTTATTAGAAGCATCAAACACTCTGAATATCCTTTCGAGGTAATTCATTCTGGGATACAATTTCATACCCAGTCTGTTGTAAGGGTACTCACCATGTTCACCAACATAAATGACAGCATCCACAGCGAGTTTATCACCACCAAGGGTAAGTGCCTCTTCAACTGTTGGATAAACCGGGGTATCATTCATATTTGAGATTTTGATACCCGTGTCATTCGCTCCAACCTGTTCTATGTAAACCGAAACAATTTTTATCTGCGGAGCCACCATGCCCTCATCCGTTGGAATACCAAGAAAAAGTTTGGTTCCGATAACATCTGCATGGGCACTATTTCTGTAAATATGGGTTATGAATGCAACTTTCTTAATTCCATCCTGACCAGCAAGTGCTCTTGACATTTGCTCAGTTATTTCGGTAATTTCGCCATCCTTACCTAGTACAAAACCGGGAACAAGACTCAATCCGGCTGCAGTCAAAACTGATTTTTTAATAAAGTCCCTTCTGGGATTTGTGCTTTTCACTTTCATATTTAACAGATTTAAATAAAACAAATAACGCTTTTAAGGCTTACCAACCCACCGCATAACCATTTCTTCTCAGATCGGCACCACCCATTATCCAACCGGTTTTGTGGTCTATTGTAATTCCCTGAGCTCCTCCAACGGTCATTGACCAGTCTCCCAGGCTCGTATCGATCGCATAGCCCATACCTTTTAAAGTTTTGATTACACCCGGCTGCACTCTGGTTTCCATAATAATTTCCTTAGCAGGTACTGAACCCAGTTCGTCCTTCCACCTGAAGCGGGGTGCACTGATGGCATCCTGAATATTCATTCCAAAATCTATATTATTCATGGCAACCTGAGGCACAGATTGTAAAATACCGAAACTGCCAGGCGAACCTACAATTAGCTGAGGTTTGCCATCCTTATGGAATTGCATCATCCCACCGATACACCACCCAACAGCTTTGCCTGGAGCCACAGTATTTGCTTTACCAGGCTCAAGTGTCATCCAATCCAAAGCACTGTTAAACACAACACCGGTATTTCCTGCAACATAACCCGAACCAAAACCACCGCCATGAGTTTGAATAATTACTACTGCATTACCCCATTTATCAACCGCTGAAAGGCTTGTAGTTGCATATCTGTATTTGGGGGCATTGGGGTCGTCAATAACATCCGGACTAAGGATCTGAGAAGTCTCGGGCTTCAAGCCTGCTTTTCTTTCCTTCACCTTTGCTACAACCTTTTCTCGTTGCTGAGCAATGTATGCATCAGAAAGCAACATACCTACGGGTACATTTACAAATTGGGGATCACCGATATACTTATCAGTATCAATTCTGCTCAAATTCACTGCCTCCAGCAAATGTGCAAGATAGTCTACACTGTTATGACCCATCTTTTGAAGATCAAAACCCTCCATGATCTTCAATGTTTGTAACTGCTGCAAACCCATTCCCGGAGGAGGATTATTGTAAACTGTATAATCACGGTATTTGATGGATATCGGATCAACCCACTGTACTTTATCAGGTACGGAAGCCAGATCCTTTTCAGTAATAAAACCACCATCACGAGCAAAGGCTGCTGCCATTTCCTTAGCAATATCACCTTTGTAAAAGACGTCTATCCCTTCATTTGCAATTCGTCTCATTGTTTTAGCCAGGGGCTTATTGGAAAAATAATCCCCAATAACAAAAGGATCCTTGTCATTTTTAAAGAAAATTTTTCTTGATTCAGCATGAGGAGCAATTCTCTTGACAGTACCGGCCCACATAGCCTGATCAAATTCGGTAATTGGAACCCCATTTTCAAGATAATCAATTGCACTTTCGAATACTTCAGAAAGTGGCATTGTTCCGTAATCTTTCAACGCCTTTGCCCAACCTGCGAGATTTCCGGGAACAGATGCAATTCTTGGTCCGACACTTTCCATCGCACCATGACCTGCACCATCTGCAACTTTCACATCAGTTTTATACTTTGTAATTTTGAAAGTTTCTGGTACCCAGCCCCCAAAAACCAGAGATCTTACCCTGTTTTCTTTCGCCGAATAGAACAACATATAACCGACACCTGCAGTTCCAGACATATATGGTTCTGCAGCATTGAGGGATGCGGCGGCGGCAACAATTGCATCAATCGCATTTCCACCTTTAACCAAAATTTTCTGTCCGGCTAGTGTTGCAAGTGGATTTGCTGTGGCAATCATGCCATTCTTGCCAAGTGCAGCCGGACGTAGATTATCTTTTGCAGCCTGAGCATGCACCTGTGAATTCATCAGGCTAAAAAATAATGCAATTATAAAGACGAGAAAGGCTGGTCTGTATACTTTTTTATTGTTTTTTTGACTATTCATAGTTCATCAGTTTAGTAAGCTATTTCCAAAAGGTAAAACTCTTCGAGATCTGAAATATTTCCTACTGAGCAATTACTTTTCAAATGGAAATAATGGTTTTCTTCTGTTTTCAAATCTAAACAAGGTCATATCAGCCTGGGTTACTCCTGGAGTATTCACTTGAATTACTGTCGGACAAACTGGGGCATAAGCTGCAATCGGGGCATTAACACCTTTTGCGACTATGGCATCAAAATCGGAAGGCTCAACACCTTGAGAAGTTAATTGAAACAAACTAAAAGGCATCACTCGTGTGGAGGTAAGCATGATCTCGCTACCCAGCTCAGTAGCTACAACAGCTGTCTTACCCATATTGAAATTGATCTGTCCGCCATGCCTTGGATTGTTCTCCTTGAATTCACCATTAGTTACACGCAACAATTTAACTTTAATCCTGTAGGTTTTTATACTATCCTCACCTGTTCCAACTATAATCAGCTGAAACCAATCTCCAGGCTGATTATTTCCAGCCATACGAACCGCCTCCGGATCATAAATACAAACGAAATATTTATACTTTTTGCTTTCTTCGAAGGCTTCCAAAATACAGCAGTTATTTGCAGGTCCTCCCCCACCAACATTATCACCCATATCAAGTAATAAAACTGGCTTTTCACTTGTTTCAATTAAATCGAGAGCAGATTTGATATCGTTTTTAACCCCTAAAAATGTTTCCTTCCTGTCAAGAATATAAGACTCCAGGTTCTTTGCCACAAGCAATGCTTTTTCACTATTCCCATTTGCTACGACAATAATCGAGGTCCCCATTTCTTCAACATCTGCATAAGGAAAACCGTGCTGAATACTTATGGATAAAATTTCAGGATCACGTCTTAATTCATCTGCATAAGCATAAAGGCTTTTACAAGGTTCATTTGCTGTTAACTGCTGCTCAATACTGATTGCAAGTGGAACCTGAACCAAAACCTGAACAGGATTAGTTTTTCCTTTTAAATGATCAACCAGTAAGTTGGCAGCTTCAATACCCCGCTGCCTCATATCAATATGCGGGTTCTCCCGGTATGCTACCAATGCATTTGTGGATTTGACCATGAGCGGACTAACATTTGCATGCAAATCAAGCGTGCCAAAAACAGGAACAGAATCGCCAACTCTTTCTCTCACTACACTTAACCAGTGCCCATCCATATCTGGAAATTCCTCTGAAACTCCAGCTCCATGAGGAATGACAAGCAGCGCATCTACCGGAAGAACTTTTTCAAGTTCAACCATCATATTTTTCAGGATGCCGTTATATGTGGTTGCGGAGAGCGCTCCTCCGGGTGTTGCGGATGCGTACAGAATTGGAATAGCTTCCATGCCTTCTCTGTCTAAAACCTCAAGCATTCCACTTATTTCATTATGTGCAGATTGATACTCCTTCCTGATTGCCTCACCAATTAAATATTTTCCATTCCTGAAGTCAGAAATGATTGTTTCCTGCGGAACGAAGGTGTTGGATTCATGGTATATTCCAAGAAGGGCTATTCTAAAAGACATGATGTTAAATTAAACATGTAAAAAAACAAGAATTGACAACTTATGAATCTGCCAATACCGATGCAGTTCCATCCTTAGGTGGATTACTATTCCAATATGAAGCCAGAATCGATGAGGAAAATCCCATTATTGGTCCGCAGACTGCAGTTGCAAGTCCAACAGTGGCAATTTTACCCATAACTTTTGCAATTCCGGAAACAAGGCCTGCATTCTGAGTTCCGGTGGTAATCGAAATTGTACGGCAATCAAATTCAGATAATTTGAAGAGTCTTGCCAGCCAGTAGCCAAAGAAAAAACCAAAAAGAATCATAAGAAAGACTACTATAATCAGCTCGAGACCGATATTCAGAATACTATCTCTACCTGCTGCCATAATAATTGCAACAATAAAGGCAACCCCAATCATTGAAACCAGAGGCATAGAGTCATCTAGCCATTTAGCTTTACCATGTAAAAACTTATTGAAAACGAGTCCGGCACCGATTGGAATAAATACCATCTTCACTATTCCCCACATCATTTCCATCACATTTATTTCAATGAACCCACCTGCGAGTGCTTTCATCAGCAAGGGAATAAGGAATGGTGCAAGCAGGGTTGTTATTGCCGTAATCGTAATGGCAAGCACGACATTGGCCTTTGCCAGGTAGCACATTACACTGGCAGTTACTGAAGTTGGAGCACAACCTAAAAGAATGATTCCGGCAGAAATTTCAGCCGGGAAATCAGTAAAACTTGCCAGACTAAAGCCAAGCAAGGGCATGATTGTGTACTGGCTAATTACCCCAACAATTACTGATTTAGGAGATTTTGCCAGAGCAATAAAATCGTTTAATCCCATTGAACAACCCATACCAAACATAATTACCTGGATGAGCGGAGTAATTAAGGTAGCAAACTCAAATCCGTTATACTCTTTAAAATATTGGGGATAATACAATGAGGTTGCAACTACTGAAAGGATTGTGGTGGTAAATGTCAGTCCACGAAGTACAGGAAAGCCTCTGAAACTAATTGCAAGTAACAACAAAAAGGCAATAACAAATGGACCGGCCTCTGCAATGTTGCCATTGGATGCCATGTAAAGGGATATCAACAAAGAAATAATTGAAATACCTAGTAAAAGTCTGGAAAAGACAGCCTTGTTCATCGTACGGGATCAGTTAAAAATGATAAAAATTAAACAGATGCCTTTAATAACTCTTCTTTGACTCTTCCAGCAACAATTTTCTCCTGGCCCGGCTTTAATTGCCATACTGAAAGCTCAATTCCATCTTTCTTTCCTCCCATTGTACCGCCACCCATCACTTCAATTCCAGGATTGCCATTCCACAAACGCTCCTTCAGCTGTTTTCCGGTCATTTTTATTTTATTGTTATCCCAAGAAAGGTGTAGGGTTGGTGTATTATTCGCAATTTCAGGAATAAAAACTTCGGTTTCTACCCCATTGACCACTTTTAAGGAATTTACGATCACAGCCATACTGGCTTCCCACATCTTCCATTCCTTTTCATGATCTAGTTTAATATGTCTTTCCAATGCAACATACATTGCAAGAATTTCTTCTTTATTTACTTTGTGTCCGCGGCATATTCCACTGTTTGGGGGTGCACTTAAACGTGCTGCTGCAATCAGGTCCTTTTTACCCATTAGTATACCTGCACTCTGCGGACCTCTCATCGCCTTTCCTCCAGATATTGCAACCAGATCAAAACCCATATCATTGAATTTCCAGAGATTATCAACTGGATGTGCATCTGAGGCAATGTCAATCATCGTTGGAATGTTATGCTTTTTGCCAAGGGCGAGCCATTGCTCATAATTCACTTTACCTTTGTGCAATTCCCGGTTCAAAAACCAAAGCATGGCAGTCTTTTCATTGATTGCTGATTCAACTTCTTCCAAAGTTTCTACAATAATAAGTTTGGCCCCGGTGTTGGTTAATGCCTGGTGGTATCCATTGGCATGCGACTTTTGAAGTATTACTTCATACTTCATGCCGTCTACATTTGGTAGTTGCATTACCTTGTTCCGATCCATACCTGTCATCACTCCTGCCAGGCCTTGCACCAATGCCGACCAGCAACCAGCTGTTACAGTAGCAGCCTCGGCATGGCAGAGCTCAGCTATCTTTTCGCCAACTTTGTCAAGAACATCGTTGAGCAATACAAATTCTTCAGCTCCTTTTACAATTGCCTGGGTAACTTCCGGCGGCATTAAAGAAGCCGTCAGGGAGGTACAAACGCAAGAGGCATTTATAAATGTTTTCAGTCCAAGTTCTTTGAAAAGGTCTCGTCCAGCTATTGCGGCTACCGTTTCACCTGCAGATGCTGTTTGTGTAGTTAATCCTGTTCCTATCATTCC